>NZ_CAKASO010000091.1:0-513 GCF_916862475.1 Nocardioides sp. Leaf374 | reverse complement strand
GGTCGAGCAGGTGCTCGAGGTCGTGCGCGCCGCCTCCGCCGGCGACCTGACCCGCGAGGTCACCCTCACCGGCACCGACGCCATCGGCCAGCTCGCCGCCGGCCTCTCCACCCTGCTCACCGCCCAACGCGACTCCATGATCGCCATCGGCCGCACCGCCGACTCCCTGGCCATCGCCGCCGAACAGCTCACCATCCTCTCCCAAGGCATGGGCGACGGCGCCACCCTCACCTCCGACCGCGCCGCCTCGGCCACCGGCTCCGCCGGCGAGGTCTCCGCCTCCATCCAGACCGTCGCCTCCGCCGCCGAGGAGATGACCGCCTCCATCCGCGAGATCGCCCAGAACGCCACCGAAGCCGCCACCGTCGCCACCGGCGCCGTCACCGTCGCCTCCTCCGCCCAAGGCACCGTGGCCTCCCTCGGCGAGTCCTCCGCCGAGATCGGCCAAGTCATCAAGGTCATCACCTCCATCGCCCAACAGACCAACCTCCTCGCCCTCAACGCCACCATCGA
>NZ_CAKASO010000090.1:0-557 GCF_916862475.1 Nocardioides sp. Leaf374 | reverse complement strand
GCGACGCACTCGACGTGGTGCGTCATCGGGAAGAGGTCGAAGGCGCGCAGCGAGGTGAGGTGGTAGCCGTGCTCGGCGAAGATGGCGACGTCGCGGGCGAGGGCGGCGGGGTCGCAGGCGACGTAGGCCACCGCGCGCGGCGAGCGGGAGACGACCTGCTCCACCACGACCCGCTTGGCGCCGGTGCGCGGCGGGTCGAGCACGACGAGGTCGACGCTGTCAGGGCCCTCCTGAGCGCGCAGGGCCAGTACCTTCTCCACCGGCCCGCACACGATCTCCACGCCGGTGCCGCGCTCGAGCAGCGGGGCCAGGTTGCTGCGGGCGTGGCCCGAGGCGGTGCGGTCGGCCTCGACCGAGGCAACCCGGCCGTCGGCGCCGACGGCCTCGCCGAGGAAGCGGGCGAAGAGGCCCACGCCGGAGTAGAGGTCGAGCACCGACTCCCCCGAGCGCGGGGCGAGCGCGTCGAGCACGGCGCCGACGAGGGCGGCCGGCGCCCCGGGGTGCACCTGCCAGAAGCCGTCGGCGGCGACGGTGAAGTCGTGCGGCCCGACCGGTCC
>NZ_CAKASO010000089.1:0-602 GCF_916862475.1 Nocardioides sp. Leaf374 | reverse complement strand
CGCTCGCCTCGCTCGTGGTCGTGCCCGTCTTCTGGTGGGTCTCCAGCCACTTCGCCCGCTTCACCCGCGACGTCTCGCGCGAGCGCCGCCGCCGCGGCGGCTCGCTGTCGAGCATCACCGAGGAGAGCCTGGCCAACGCCACGCTCGTGCAGACCTACGGCCGCGAGCGCGAGGCCGTCGCCGACTACGACCGGCAGAACCGCGCGATCGCCGCGGCCGAGCTGGCCGGCAGCCGTGTGCGGGGCCTCTTCCTGCCGCTCGTCGACCTGGCCGAGCTGGTCGGGGTGCTGCTCGTGGTGACCCTCGGGGTCTGGGCGCTCTCCACCGACCGCCTCACCCTCGGCGGGCTGCTGGCCTTCCTCACCCTGCTCATGCAGTGCTACCGCCCGGTGCGCGACCTCAGCGACCTGGTGCCGTCGCTCTTCTCGGCCACCGCCGGCGTCGAGCGCCTCGTGGAGCTGCTCGACGAGCCCCGCGCGGGAGACCGGGCGGGGGCCACCGCGCTGCCCGGCGGCCGGGGCGCCGTGGACCTGAGCGCCGTGACCGTGCGCTACCCCGGCGCAGCACGCGACGCCGTCAGCGGGCTCGACCTGCACGTCGCG
>NZ_CAKASO010000088.1:0-807 GCF_916862475.1 Nocardioides sp. Leaf374 | reverse complement strand
CACCGAGGTGTTGAGCGCGGCGAACTTGTTGTCGCCGACCGGGATCACGGTGCCGAAGTACTCCTGGAAGAGCTCCGGGTGCTCCTTGAGCGCGGTGTCGGTGTCGAGGAAGAGCACGCCCTGCTCCTCGAGGTCCTCGCGGATCGAGTGGTAGACGACCTCCGACTCGTACTGCGCGGCCACGCCGGAGACCAGGCGCTGCTTCTCCGCCTCCGGGATGCCGAGCTTGTCGTAGGTGTTCTTGATGTCCTCGGGGAGGTCGTCCCAGGTCGCGGCCTGCTTCTCCGAGGAGCGCACGAAGTACTTGATGTTGTCGAAGTCGATGCCCGACAGGTCCGAGCCCCAGCTCGGCATCGGCTTGCGGCCGAAGAGCTTGAGGCCCTTGAGGCGCAGGTCGAGCATCCACTGCGGCTCGCTCTTCTTGGAGGAGATGTCGCGCACGACCTCCTCGGAGAGGCCGCGCTTGGCGGTGGCGCCGGCGACGTCGGAGTCGGCCCAGCCGAAGTCGTAGCGGCCGATGCCCTCGAGCTCGGGGTTGCGCTCGTCGATGGTCGTCATGAGCTGACCTGCTCCTTCTTGGTTGCGGACTGCTGGCTGGTGGTGCGCGCGAGGCCGGAGGCCTGCTGCTGGTCTGGGTCCTGCGGGTCGTGCTGCTGCGGGAGGTCGGGGATGCAGGTGGTGCAGACCCCGTCGCCGTGGGCGATGGTGGCCAGGCGTTGCACGTGGCGGTCGAGCACGCGACCGATGGCCGCGGTCTCCGCCTCGCACAGCTGGGGGAACTCGTGGGCCACGTGGCTGACCGGGCAG
>NZ_CAKASO010000087.1:0-829 GCF_916862475.1 Nocardioides sp. Leaf374 | reverse complement strand
CGAGGTCTGGTGGCGGCCGAGCTCGGCGGCGGTGGCGCAGATCAGGTCGTGGAAGCGGGTGAGGTCTTGGGTGTCGCCGGTGGCCTCGAGCCAGGAGGTGCCCGAGGCGGAGCCGCGGTCGATGTCGTGGGTCACCCGAACGTTCCACCCACCGCGTGCTCGTTCTTCGAGGGCGGCCTGGGCGTGGGGGTCGTGCCTGGCGGCCGCCTCGGCGACGAACAGCTCGATCCGTCGCGCCCCGAGTCCTTGGACCTTCACCCCGAGGGCGGCGACCTTGCGGTCCACGAACGCAGCACCGGTGTCGTTGAGCACCTGGGTCTGGGAGGCGATCCGCCGCGCCCGCCAGCCGGGGAGGGTGAGGTCCTCGACCATCGCCCAGATGCGGGGCAGGCGGTGGACCAGCTCCATGACCTCGGCGAGGTTGCAGCCGGCGTTGAGCGGCGACATCTCCAGCGCCAGGGCGAGGGGTTCGGCGGCGAACTCGTCGAGGCCGTGGCGGATCATCCCGGGCACCGACCAGGCGTAGGCCCGGTCGGGGTTCAGTGCGCCCCAGCGGGCCATGACCCGCAGGGTGCGACGCTCGGCGGCGCGCACCGAGCGGGCGGTGTCGGCGGCGTACTCCAGGACGTCGTCGGCCTCGAGGGAGTCGACGTCGACCACGGCGCCGGTGGTGTCGAGGTCGAGGAGCATGGACCTAGTTTATTCGAACACGCATTCGATGACTAGAGGCGTCGGGTGATCTGTGGAGAGGGTTGCGCTGTCGCGCGAGGGTGGTTTCGAGACGGTCGCTGGCGCTCCCTCCTCAACCACCGGGGCGCGGGCGCTCCCT
>NZ_CAKASO010000086.1:0-988 GCF_916862475.1 Nocardioides sp. Leaf374 | reverse complement strand
GTGCAGCCGGGGAAGACGCAGCGTGGGTCGCGCAGGGTGACGTGTTCGCGCATCCAGGGTGGTGGGTCGTGTCGGTCCACGGCTCCGGCGGTGGTGGGGTCGAGGTCGATGACGGGTCTCACGTAGACCTTGGTGCCAAGGAGCCAGCGGCGCAGGGTGGTGGTGGAGACGACGCCGAGGCCTTCGACGACCGCGGTGCCGGGTGGTGGTCCGGTGCGGTCGATCTGGGACAGGTGGCTGGTCTCGTGGTGGCGGTGGACCGGGGTGGGGCGCAGGTCGGGACCGGTGGTGCGGTACGGGTCGCCCGCAGGCTGCTCGTGCTCAGGCTGGTCTTCTCCGGGCCGCTCGTGCGCGGGATGCTCGTCCGCGGGCTGGGCGTCGGTGGGCTGTGCGTCGGGCGTGGGGTGGCTTCGAGACGCTCGCTGCGCTCGCTCCTCAGCCACCGGGGTCGTGACCTGTCCAGCGAGAGTGGTCCCTAGATCGTTGTCGGTGGTCGCGGCGGGGATTCGAGACGCTCGCTGCGCTCGCTCCTCAGCCGCCGTGGTTGCCGCGGTTGCCGCGGGCGGTCCTGTCGCAGGCTCGGGAACGGGATCGGCCGTGTCCTCGGGGGCGGACAGGTCGCGGGGGTCGGGGGGTGGTTCCTCGGCGGGGGCCTCGCTGGGCGGCGGGGGTCCCTCGCAGGTCGGGGGCATGGTTGCGGCCTGGTCCTCAGCGAGGGCGCGGGCCGTGTCGTGGGCGGCGAGGGTCTCGGCGCGTGCGAGGTCCTCGGGGCGCAGGTGGAGGTAGACGACCCGTTCCTTGGCAGTGGTGGGTTCGACGGAGTCGAGGGCGGTGAGGCCTTGGGCGCGGTCGGTGATGACGCCGATGGCGCGGGCCTTGCGGACCTCCAGCGACTCGACCACTGCTCCGGTCGAGGTCTGGTGGCGGCCGAGCTCGGCGGCGGTGGCGCAGATCAGGTCGTGGAAGCGGGTGAGGTCTTGGGTGTCGC
>NZ_CAKASO010000085.1:0-1303 GCF_916862475.1 Nocardioides sp. Leaf374 | reverse complement strand
CCGCCGGCGCTCGGCATCGGCCCCGCCCGCCCCCGGGGCCGACGCCCCGGACCAGGACCCCGAGCACGACGGCCCCCGCACCCCGACCCCGGTCGGTCGGCGATGAGCGTCGAGCCCGCCGCGGGCCCGCGGCCGGCCACCGGCCCCACCACCGGCCCCACCACCGGCCCCACCACCGGACCGACCACCGGACCGACCCGCGTGCTCTACGTCGCCGGCACCGGGCGCAGCGGCAGCACGGTGCTGGCCAACCTGCTCGGGGGTGTCGACGGCTGGGTCAGCGTCGGCGAGATGCGCTTCGTGTGGGAGCGCGGCCTGCTCCAGGACCGCCTCTGCGGCTGCGGCGCCTCCTTCTCGGCCTGTCCGTGGTGGGGCGAGGTGCTCGACCTCGCCCTCGGTCCCGGCCCCGGCGCGGAGCGACGGGCCCTGGCCGAGCGGATGCACGCAGAGCTCACCGCGCGCACCCGCCTGCGCACGCTGCCCACCCACGTCGTGCACCAGCGGGCGCGGGTCTCCCTGCGCCCCGACGGCGAGCTCGAGCGCCTCACCGGGCGTCTCTACGCCGCGGCCGCCGCCGTGGCCGGGGCCTCGGTGGTCGTGGACTCCTCCAAGCTGCCCACCTACGCCGCCGTGCTCGACGCCCTCGAGGACGTCGAGCCCTTCGTGGTGCACCTGGTGCGCGACCCGCGCGCCGCGGCGTACTCCTGGACCCGTGTGCGGGCCCAGCCCGACCTCGGCGCCGGCGCCCTGATGGAGCGGCGGGGCGCGTGGAAGAGCGCGGCGCTGTGGCTGCTGTGGAACCGCGGCATGGAGACCCTCGTGCCGGCCGGGTCCGCGCGCTACGTGCGGCTGACCTACGAGGACCTGCTCGCCCAGCCGCGCGAGCAGCTCGACCGGGTGCTCCGCACCCTCGGGCTCGACGGCGGCGACCTCGGCGCGCTGCTGCCCGAGCCGGGCGTGGCGCGGCTCGGGGTGCACCACACCGTCGCCGGCAACCCCGCGCGCATGCGCAGCGGCCTGGTGCCGCTCACCCTCGACGACGAGTGGCGGCGCTCGATGCCGCAGGCACAGCAGCGCGCCGTCACCGCCCTCACCCGGGGCACCCTGCGGCGCTACGGCTACCGGCTGCGCCCCGGCGCCCCGGGGCGGTGAGCCGGCGCCGGGCCCTCGGGGGCGTCTGCGCGGCACCGGGTCGGCCCGCGTCACCGGGTCGGCCCGCGTCACCGCACCGAGGTGTTGAGCGCGGCGAACTTGTTGTCGCCGACCGGGATCACGGTGCCGAAGTACTCCTGGAAGAGCTCCG
>NZ_CAKASO010000084.1:0-1363 GCF_916862475.1 Nocardioides sp. Leaf374 | reverse complement strand
CAGGAGACCGTGGCCAGCAACGCCCGGCAGTCGCTGGCGCTGCACAAGACCAAGCGCGCCAGCGACCTCACCACCCGGCCGTACCCGCCGCCCGGCCGCCCGGCCGTACCGCCGCCCGGCCGCCGGCCGGCCCCGCCCCGCCGTACCGGCCGGGTCCGCCGCCCGGCCGTACCCGCAGGCCCCGGCCGGCTACGGCGGCCCCGCCGCCCGCACCACCGGCACCACCCGTCACACCTGTCGGCCCGGACCCGCACCTGTCGGCCCACGCGTAGGCCGACAGGTGCGGGTTTCGCCAGCCGGCTGGTGAAACCCGCGCCGGGAACGCCCAGCCCCCCGAGCGCGTTGAGCAGGGCGAGGCACGAAGCGCACCGGCTCACAGGGTTTCCTCAGACAGGGTCCCTACGGTGTGGGGGAGGACGCGATGCTGCTCAGGTCGAAGGGGACCGCGATGGAGGCTCGACAGGTCGACGACACGGTCGTCGGGTCCGGCGCGCCGCCGGAGGTGCCGAGCTGGGACGAGGTGGTCGAGCGCCACTCCGACCGCGTCTACCGCCTGGCCTACCGTCTCACCGGCAACCGCCACGACGCCGAGGACCTCACCCAGGAGGTCTTCGTGCGGGTCTTCCGCTCTCTGGACTCCTACACCCCCGGCACCTTCGAGGGCTGGCTGCACCGCATCACCACCAACCTCTTCCTCGACCAGGCGCGTCGCAAGCAGCGGATCCGCTTCGACGCCCTCTCCGACGAGCGGGCCGACCGGCTCACCAGCAGCTCCCCGGCCCCCGACGCGGCCTTCGCCGACCAGCAGTTCGACGACGACATCGAGCGGGCCCTGGCCACGCTGCCCCCCGACTTCCGCGCGGCGGTCGTGCTCTGCGACGTCGAGGGCCTGTCCTACGACGAGATCGCCCAGATCCTCGACGCCAAGCTCGGCACCGTGCGCTCCCGCATCCACCGCGGCCGCGCCATGCTCCGCACCGCCCTGTCCCACCGCGCCCCCTCGGCCGGCCGCCTGCGCTACTCCGGTCCGGCCGCCGACGCGCCGCCGGTCGCGGTGCAGGTCTCCGGCGGGGCGCAGCGGTGATCGGGCACCTCGGCCCCCGCGTCAGCGCCCTCCTCGACGGCCAGCTGTCGGGCGAGGAGGAGGAGCGCGCCTGGGCCCACGTGCACAGCTGCCACTCCTGCCGCGACCTCGTCGAGCGCGAGGGCTGGATCAAGACCCGGCTCTCGGGACTGTCCGGCGACCCGGCCGGCTCGGCGCCGTCGGCGCTCAAGGGCTCCATCCTCGGGACGTGCAGGTCGAGCCCGCTGACGGCGTCGCGTGCTGCGCCGGGGTAGCGCACGGTCACGGCGCTCAGGTCCA
>NZ_CAKASO010000083.1:0-2166 GCF_916862475.1 Nocardioides sp. Leaf374 | reverse complement strand
CCTCCACCACGCGCCGGCCCAGCTGCCCCGTCGCTCCGCGCACCACGATCGTCATCCCTGTCTCCTCCACACGTCGCCGCCCTCGCCGTGCTCGTCGCCGGCGGCACCGCCCTCGCGGTCACCACGCCGTGGTCCGACGACGGGTCGACCTCCTCCGCCACCGGCGCCGACGGGGACAGCGGCGACGGCGGCGACAGCGGCGACGGCGGCGACGGCGCGAGCGGGGCCGAGGCGACCGACCGGGCCAGCGCCGCCCCGGAGCCCCCGGAGGGTCCGATCGCCGGCGACATCGACGCCGACGGCCTGGGCGACGCCGTGTCGATCTACCCCGTCCAGCAGGGCGACATCTACAGCTTCTTCTCCACCAGCCTGCTCTCCGACGGCGAGCAGCTCGAGGCCCAGCCGGAGCGCGACTACGCCGTGGGCGCCCGCACCCTGCGCACCATCACGCTGGCCGACGTCGACGGCAACGGCCTCAGCGAGGTCGTCTCGGTCTACGTGCCGGCCGGGCGGGACCGGCGCATCTACGTCGCCGCCGGGCTCACCGACGGCGGCGAGTTCGGCTTCAACATCGACCGCCCCAGCGACGCCCGCAACGTCACCCCCTGGGCCGGCGACGTGGACGGCGACGGCCTCGACGACCTGCTCCTGCTGGCCTGGGAGCCCGACCGGCCCTACGAGTTCTTCGTCGCCCACGGCCAGGGCGAGGACGGCTTCGGCGAGGCCGAGCCACTCATGGAGGTCGACGGACCGGGCGAGGACCTCACCCCCACCGTGGAGGCCGGCGACTACGACGGCGACGGCCTGCTCGACGTGGTGGTCTCGACCAGCCCCGACCCGCTGGCCGACGACCCCGAGCAGGTCACCACCCTCTACCTCGGCACCGGCGACGGCTTCGACGAGGGCACGAGCAGCACCGGCGAGGACGGCTTCGACATCGCCGCGCTCGCGGGTGACGTCGACGCCGACGGCGACGAGGAGCTGGTGAGCGTGTCCGGCACCGGCGAGGACTACTTCGAGGTCTCCGTGCGCGGCCTCGGCGAGGAGGGTCTCGGCGAGCCGGTCGGCGCCGGGGTCATCGACTCCGTCACCGGCGACGGCGGCGACCTCCAGGCCCGCTTCACCCTCAGCGACGTCGACGGCGACGGCCGCGTCGACCTGCTCGCCGTGGGCCCGCAGGACGACCGCACCGCCAAGGTGCTGGTCGTGCGCTCCGACGGCGAGCGCTTCGGCGACACCGAGGAGTGGGCCAGCTGGAGCGCCGACCTCACCTACCGCCTCGAGCAGAGCGTGATGGGACAGACCGTCCCGTGACCGGGCCCGCGGGCGGCGCCGGATCCCTGCGCGTCGGCAGCACCCTGGGCGGCTACCGCATCGACGCCGTCGTCGGCGTGGGCGGCATGGGCCAGGTCTTCGCCGCCACCGACACCTCCCTGGGGCGACGCGTCGCGATCAAGGTCGTGCGCGGCGCCCTCGCCGACTCCCCCGCCTTCGCCGCCCGCTTCCAGCGCGAGGCGGCGGTGCTGGCGCGGCTCGACTCCCCGCACGTCATCGCCATCTACGAGCACGGCGAGCACGCCGGGTCGCCGTACCTCGTGACGCGGCTGGCCACCGGCGGCGACCTGGGCCGGCTCCTGGCCGTGCACGGCCCGCTGCGCCCCGAGCTGGCCGCCACCGTCGTCGCGCAGGTCTGCGACGCCCTCGTCGCGGCCCACGCGGTGGGCGTGGTGCACCGCGACGTGAAACCCGCCAACGTGCTGCTGCGCGACGACCGGCTCGACCGGCCCCACGTCTACCTGTGCGACTTCGGTGTCGCGCTCACCGAGTCGAGCGGCCTCACCTCCCCCGGCGCGGTCGCCGGCACCTGGAGCTACCTCGCCCCCGAGCTGACCCGGGGCGCCCCCGCCACCCCCGCCAGCGACGTCTACGCCGTGGGCTGCCTGCTCGTGGAGGCGCTGACCGGACGCCCGCCCTACGCCGGCAGCGACGTGCAGGTCGCGATGGCGCACGTCTCGGCCCCCGTGCCCCAGCTGCCGGAGGGCCACCCGGCCAAGGCCGCCTTCGACCCCGTGCTCGCCCGGGCGCTGGCCAAGGACCCCGCCGACCGCCACCCCGGGGCCGCCGCGCTGCGCGAGGACCTGCGCCGCCTCGGCGGGCACGAGCGCT
>NZ_CAKASO010000082.1:0-2653 GCF_916862475.1 Nocardioides sp. Leaf374 | reverse complement strand
GGAGAGTAGGACGCCGCCGGACAATTCTTAGTGCTTGTGGGGTCACCTGTTACCGGGTGGCCCCACAAGCCATTTCAAGACCTCACAGACAGGGCAGGTCCCAGTCCATCGATCGTGTAGCGCCCGGCGGTCGGAGCAGACGTCGCTCACGGCGCAGGCCCCGAGCCGTGGGCTGCTACGCGTAGACCCACGAGGCCGGCACCGGTACCAGCGAGGCTCGCACTGGCCGGGCCCGACAGCGGCGTCGCGATCATCGTTGGCGGGCGTGCCTACCCAGCTGGTCGGGTCGTGCGCTGTCCCGAGCCGATCGACGACTCCCGCCACCTGAGCGTCCTCGAGCGCGGCCAATGTCAGGGCCCACTCCTCGAGGGACGGTCGGGCAGGCAGATCGCGGCGGGGGTGTGACGTTCTCCGTTCGCCCCGATCGCGAGTCGCGGTGCGGCACCACCTCGCGTGGCGAGGTGTGATGACCCGGCATGGTGGTCGAGAACCTGCGACGACACGATCTGACGTCGCCGGCAGGGCTGGAAGCCGGCTCGTACCGCCGAACGGTTCGACGTGTCGCGGCAGACCGCTGCGAAGTGGACGGCCCGTTGCCGCGAGGAGGGTCCTGACGGCAGCGGCATGAGGGTCCGGTCGAGATCGGCGAGCGGCTCACGATGTCCGGGCCGGCTGAACCGCCTGTCCCACATCGATCGGGCTACCGGCGCGACGACCCGGCGCTACGGACACCAGCACCCCGGCGACCTGATCCACGTCATCGACGACCACTCCCGGGTCGCCTACGTCCAGGCCCGCGACGATGAGACCAAGGAGACCGGGACCGAGGTCCTGCGCAACGCAGTCGCCTGGTTCGCCGTCCGCGGCGTCACCGTTCATCGGGTGCTCGGTGACAACGGCGGCTGCTAGGAGTCCCGCCTGTGGCGTGAGACCTGCGCCGAGCTCGAGATCACCCCGAAACGCACACGTCCCTACCGTCCACGGACCAACGGCACGATCGAGCGGTTCCACCGCACCCTGGCCGAGGGCTGGGCCTTCAGGAAGTTCTACAACTCCGAATCCGCCGGACCCGCCGTTCTGCCAATCGGGAAGGCCCCACCCATCACCAGGTGAACAACCTGGGTGGGCATCACCCCGAGGCGTCTTCGGGGCGCGGCGGCGCGATCTCGGTCGAACGCCGCGCCCACCCTCGGCAGGCCACGCAGGGGGTCACCCCGGGTTGGGCGAGTACGCGGAGATGAGTCTGAGGAAGAGGCGGCCGGCGCAGCAGATCACCAGCCGGGTGATCGTGGACTGCCTAGCCCGCACCGGAGGTGGGCGTGCCTCCGGAGACGATCCACCAGGAAACCACTGCCACGCGAGGGCGAACGGCGACGCGAGGTCAGCGACCCGCTGACGCCCATCAGACAGCGACCCGCTGAAGCCGAACCCGTGATCGGCACCGCGGGCGGGTCGGCCGTTCGACTACCTGGGTGCGAACCCCGCGGCGACGCGGTCCGCCACAGCTTGATCGCCACCGAGCTCAAGGCTCCTTCGCCGACCCGATGGACTCTGGACTGGGGCACCCGGCCGATGGGGGGCCAACCACTCCTGCCACCCGGTGCGCCGGCCCCGTTCGTCCAGAGACACCACCCACCGGGTGCGGATGACAGTGGGCTCGAGGAGTCGGTCAGCTGGACGGGGCCGAGCCAGACGACCGGGGCTGTGCGAGCGGGAACCCCCTGGGGGATGCAGCGGGCTGGGATGTCACCGGTGCTGAGCATCTACTGGTGAGTGCGACCACGGCGCTGGAGGCATGGGCACCACCGGGCCGCGATGGTTGGGACCGTCGGCGCAGCGTGGGTGGAGCTGTCGCAAGGGGAAGGACCACGGCCGCGACGACGAGCCACTGCGCGGGAGCCCGCATGGCGAGCCGTTGCACCACGATGCGAGGAGGTGACTGCTCGGAGACGGGGACGCCGACCCCACGGTTCAAGCGGTGCGGTGGCGGCGCAGGACGACACCGACCCCGTCGCACCGAAGGAAGCCGTGGAGCCACTGACAAGGAGATCGACCGACCGGGCAGCCCGCGGCCGAGTCGAATGTGTGGGGGGGGGGGGGGAGGGGAGGGCGTCGGGCTCTCGTCGTGGCATGCCCTTTTGCCCGACCGGGTCCAGCGACCAGCTCTCCGTCGTGCGTCTCGGCGCCGCCCCCTGGTCCTCCGGCTCCACAGACCGCGGACGTCCACTCGACGGCCTCCGAGCCCGATGCGCGTTCGCTTCCGACCATTGCGGCTGGACGCGCGGTGGCGCCGCGTCATGGCAGGGAGACGTGGATGTGGTCGGGCCAGGACGTCTGTCGATGCCCCCACTCGGCGGTGCTGCAACGCTCGAAGGGGTGTGGACGACTCGATTTGGCGTCTGCCTGGCATCTGCGTACTGTTCTCCGAGTCGCCACGAGCGGCCGCGGCCCGCGAGAGCGGTCCACGAAGCGGCTGCCGGTGTGCGTCAGGAGGACGAGGAAGTTCCCCCGAATCGCGGATTTGATAGCGAGAGGGAGAGCGGGTAAGTTTCTCCGGGTTGCCCCGCCGCCGGGTTGGAAACGGTCTGGGACGGTGTGCGTCTGATTCTTGAGAACTCAACAGTGTGTCATAGTCGACGAATTAGTTTGTTAT
>NZ_CAKASO010000081.1:0-3049 GCF_916862475.1 Nocardioides sp. Leaf374 | reverse complement strand
GCCCGTAGCCGCGCCCGCAGCGGCACCCGCGCCGGCCGCGGTCGCGGAGCCGCTCGACCCCGACGCCGACCCGGCGCCCCGCGGCGTCGTGGACTCCTCGGTGCGCGTCGACATCGAGCTGCTCGACGGCCTGGTGCAGCTGGTGGGGGAGCTGGTGCTGACCCGCAACCAGATCATGCAGCGCACCGACGCCACGACGGCCGCGGCCGGCGACGCCGAGCTCGTGCGCGCCGCGCAGCGCCTCGACCTGGTCGCCAGCGAGCTCCAGGAGAGCGTCATGCGCACCCGCATGCAGCCGATCGGCCAGGTCTGGTCGAAGATGCCGCGGATCGTGCGCGACCTGGCCCACCTGCTCGGGCGCGAGGTGGCCCTGGAGATGGAGGGGCACGACACCGAGCTCGACCGCTCGCTGCTGGAGGCCCTGCGCGGGCCGCTCACCCACCTGGTGCGCAACGCCCTCGACCACGGCCTGGAGCCCCCGGAGCAGCGGGTCGCGCTGGGCAAGCCGGCGGCCGGGCGGCTGCACCTGCGGGCCTTCCACGAGAGCGGCCAGGTGGTCGTGGAGATCTCCGACGACGGTCGCGGCATCGACCCTGCCGTCATCGGCGCGGCCGCGGTCTCGCGCGGCGTCGTCACGCGCGAGCAGCTGGCCCGCATGGAGCCCCGCGACGTGCTCCACCTGATCTTCCGTCCCGGCTTCTCGACCGCCGAGCAGGTCACCAACGTCTCGGGGCGCGGCGTCGGCATGGACGTGGTGCGCACCTCCATCGAGCGTATCGGCGGCAGCGTCGACATGCTCTCGGTGGTCGGGTCCGGCACGACCTGCCGGGTGCGGATCCCGCTGACCCTGGCCATCATCCCCGCGCTCGTCATCGGCGAGGCCGACGAGCGCTACGCCATCCCGCAGGCCAACCTGGTCGAGCTGGTGCGCCTGGAGGGCCAGGACCTGCGCGACAACGTCGAGGTGCTGGCCGGCGCGCCGGTGCTGCGGCTGCGCGGGCGGCTGCTGCCGCTGGTGTCGCTGTCCGAGACCCTCGGCCGCGACGGCGCCGGCGTCCGCTCCGCCACCGACCCGCTCACCGTCGTGGTGGTGCAGTCCGACGACGTCCGCTTCGGCCTGTGCGTCCAGGACGTGCACGACACCCAGGAGATCGTGGTGAAGCCGATCGGGCGTCAGCTCAAGCAGCTGGCCATGTACGCCGGCGCCACGATCATGGGCGACGGCCGGGTGGCGCTGATCCTCGACGTCGGGGGCATCGCCCGCGAGCGCGCGCTGACCTCGGTCGAGACCGTCGAGCCGGTCGCCCGCGTCGACGAGGCCGACAGCCGGGCGCTGCTGGTGCTGGAGGTCTCCCACGGCCGGCGGGCGGCGCTGCCGCTCACCGCGGTCTCGCGGCTGGAGGAGTTCGACCTCGACCGTGTCGAGCGCTCCGGGTCGGTGGAGGTCGTGCAGTACCGCGACGGCATCCTGCCGCTGGTGCGCCTGGCCGCGGCCATCGGGCTGCCCGAGTCGCCGCCGCCCGAGCAGCAGCTCTCCGTGGTGGTGCACGAGGAGGAGGGGCGTCGCGTCGGCATCGTCATCGACCGCGTGCTCGACGTGGTCGAGGAGCACGTCGTCCTCACCGAGGTCGGCCGTCGGCCCGGGGTGCTCGGCTCCGCCGTCGTGCAGGACCGGGTCACCGACCTGGTCGACCTCGACGCCGTCGTGCGGCCGGTGCTCGGCGCCCGCGAGCTGGTGGGTGCCCGATGACCGCGACCACCACGACGACCCCCGTGACCACCCGCCAGATGTGCACCTTCTGGGTCGACGGCCTCTTCCTCGGCATCAGCGTCGAGCACGTCCAGGAGGTGCTGCGCTACCAGCAGCTCACCGTCGTGCCGCGCGCACCCGCCGCCGTGCTCGGCCTGATCAACCTGCGCGGGCAGATCGTCACCGCCCTCGACCTGCGCTGCCGGCTCGGGCTGCCGCCGCGGGCAGGGGAGGACCTGCCGATGAACGTCATCGTCCGCAGCCGCGGCGAGGTGGTCTCGCTGCTCGTCGACGACATCGGCGACGTCATCGACACCGACGACCACCTGCTCCAGCCCACACCCGCCAACCTGCCGCCCGGTGTGCAGGACGTCGTCACCGGCGTGCTGCCCCTGGCCGGCTCCATCCTGCTCGTCGTCGACGCCGACCGCGCGGTCGACGTCTCGTCCCACCTCACCACCGGAGGAACCCCGTCATGACCGAGCTCGACGTCGCCCCCAGCCCGAACGGCCAGGCCCCCCACGGTCAGAGCCCGCACGCCCACGTGGGCGTGGTGTCGCAGCAGGAGGTCGCCACGGCGCCGGCCCCCGGCGCCGGCGTCGACCTGGCGAGCCTGCCCGGCGTGCTCGCCGCGATCCCGAGCCGGGTCATGCTGGCCGACCGCGACTTCACCATCACCTACGTCAACGAGGCGACCCGGGAGGGCCTGGTCCGCCTGGCCGACTGGCTGCCGATCCGCCCCGACCAGATCGTCGGGGCCAACCTCGACATCTTCCACAAGAACCCCGCCTACCAGCGGATGATCCTGGCCGACCCCAGCCTGCTGCCGCGCCGGGCCCACATCAGCGTCGGCCCGGAGACCCTCGACCTTCAGGTGCACGCGATCCACGACGAGGACGGCCAGTACGTCGGGGCCATGGCGACGTGGGAGAACATCACCGACAAGCTGCGCAGCGAGCGCGAGCTGGCCGAGTCGATGGCCGACGCCGGCGCGGTCAACAAGGTGCTCGCCGGTCTGTCCGCCGCCCAGAGCGTCGACGACGCCGTGCGCACGGCCCTCGACGCCGTGCGCGAGGAGTTCGGGTGGGCCTACGGGTCCTACTGGAGGATCGACGAGGCCGACCGCACGCTGAAGTTCGCCCTCGAGTCCGGTGACGCCGGACCCGAGTTCCGTGCCGTCACCCTCGAGGCGTCCTTCGCCGAGGGCGTGGGGCTCTCGGGGCGGGCCTGGCGCAGCCGCGACCTGTTCTTCACCCCCGACCTGGGTGAGATGACCGACTGCGTGCGCGCCCCCGTGGC
>NZ_CAKASO010000080.1:0-3443 GCF_916862475.1 Nocardioides sp. Leaf374 | reverse complement strand
CGCCTGCCGATACGACCCCGGCCGGCGCACGTCCAGCAGCACGTCCAGTCCCCCGCCCACGAAGGAGACCAGCGGGGCCGGGCGTCGTGGCGCTGGTCGGCGTACCGGGGCGGGAGGCGGCGCGGGCCGTGGCGGGCAGGGCGGCGCCCTGGGGCATCACGCTCATGCGGCACGCACCATGGCCATGACCGAGCGCACGTAGTGCTGCGTCTCGGGGTAGGGCGGGATGCCGTCGTAGCGCAGCACCGCGCCGGGGCCGGCGTTGTAGCCGGCGAGGGCCAGGTCGGTGCGCCCGAAGCGGTCGAGCAGGTCGCGCAGCAGCCGGGCGGCGCCGTCGACGGCCTGCGCGGGGTCGAAGGAGTTCGTGACGCCGAGGCCGTCGGCGGTGCCGGGCATGAGCTGCATGAGGCCCTGTGCGCCGGCGGGGCTGACCGCCTTCGGGTCGAAGCCCGACTCCTGGCGGGCCACCGAGGCCAGCAGCACGGGGTCGACGCCGTAGCGCTGGCCCGCGGCGTTGAAGAGGTCGCTGAAGGGGACGCCGCTGACCCGGCTGCTGCCCGCGGCCGCGGGGGCCCCGGCCGCTCCGACGGGGGCGTCGGGCAGGACCCGGCGGATGTAGTCGGGCGTGCTCGGCACGTCGACGATGCGGATGTCGAGGCCGGTGCGCGGTGCCTCGAGCATCTTGCCGCCGCCGAGGTAGATGGCGATGTGGTCGGCGCCGTTGTTGCGGCTGGAGTTGTCCCAGGCGATGAGGTCGCCGGGGCGGGCCTCGGCCATCGAGGCCACCGGCTGCCCGGCGCGGGCCTGGTCGGCCGAGACCCGGGGCAGGTCGACGCCGAACTTGCCGTAGACGTACTGCACCAGCCCAGAGCAGTCCATGCCGCCCGCGGCCGGGCTGCTGCCGCCCCAGACGTAGGGCATGCCGACGTACTTCTTGGCCTCGGCGATGACGTCGGCGGCCAGGGCCGAGCCGCCGCCGGACGACGAGCCGGACCCCGCGGCGCCGGTGGCCGAGGCGCCCGCCGCGGAGGAGGCCGCGCTGAGGCTCGCCGCGAAGGCGCTGCCGCTGCTCTGCGACGGGCCGAGCAGGGCGAGCTGCGACTGGATCTGGGCGATCCGGGAGGTGATCTCGCTGACGCTCACGACGCGGCCCTCCCGGTGGCGGCGGTGCTGGCGGTGCCGGGCTCGCAGGCCTGCGCGGCCTGCTCGGCGCGCAGCCACAGCCGGCCGGCGACCTCGTCGAGCTCGACGGCCTCGCCGCGGGCGGCCTCGGCGGCGCGCTCGTCGGCGCGCCGCTCGAGCAGCCCCTCCACGGCGCCGAGGCGGGCCTTGTCGGCGCGCCACCGGGCGCCGGCGTCCAGGGCCAGGCGGCGGGAGGTGTCGAGGTCGGAGCGGGCCTCGACCGCGGCGTGGCGCAGCGCGGCCAGCGACTGGCGCAGCGCCACGAACTCCGCGAGGTCGCCGGAGACGAAGCCGGCGTGGTCGCGCACGGCCTGCTCGAGCTCGGCCACGCGCAGCTCGTGGGCGCGCTGCTCACGCAGGGCGGTCTGGAGGCCGAGGCGGCTGTCGCGCTCGCGCACGCCGCGCACGCGGGCGACGGCGCGCAGCCCGGGGTCGTGGACGGTGCGGCTCACGGCGCCACCAGCTCCTGGAGTCGGGACCAGGCCTCGGGCAGCGGGGTGCTGTCCTCCATGTCCTGGCGCAGGAAGGCCTCGATGCGGGGCATCCGGGCCAGGGCGGCGTCGGCGTCGGGGTCGGTGCCGGCGACGTAGGCGCCGATCTCGACCAGCTCGCGCACGTCGCGGTGGGCGGCCAGCATGCGGCGCAGGGCCACTGCGTCGGCACGCTGGGCCGGGCCGGTGACGGCGCCGGTGGTGCGCGAGAT
Source organism: Nocardioides sp. Leaf374 (assembly GCF_916862475.1). Lineage (NCBI taxonomy): Bacteria > Bacillati > Actinomycetota > Actinomycetes > Propionibacteriales > Nocardioidaceae > Nocardioides > Nocardioides sp. Leaf374. The sequence continues at coordinate 1,558 of NZ_CAKASO010000080.1, read as the reverse complement.
CGACTCGAGCACGTCGATGCTGGGGAAGTGCCCGGCGGTGGCCAGGCGCCGGGTGAGCACGACGTGGCCGTCGAGGATCGAGCGCGCGGTGTCGCCGATGGGGTCCTGGAGGTCGTCGCCCTCCACCAGCACGGTGTAGAGCCCGGTGATGGAGCCGCCGGGGGCCGTGCCGGCCCGCTCGAGCAGGCGCGGGAGCAGGGCGAAGACGCTGGGCGGGTAGCCGCGGGTGGCGGGCGGCTCGCCGGCCGAGAGCCCGATCTCGCGCTGGGCCATGGCCACGCGGGTCAGGCTGTCCATCATCAGCACGACGTGGCGGCCGGCCTCGCGGAAGGACTCCGCGATGCGGGTGGCGACGAAGGCGGCGCGCAGCCGCTCGACGGGCGGGGCGTCGGAGGTCGCGACGACCACCACCGAGCGGGCCAGGCCCTCGGGGCCGAGGTCGTTCTCGATGAACTCGCGGACCTCGCGGCCGCGCTCGCCGATCAGCGCGATCACCGAGACCTCGGCGTCGGTGCCGCGGGCGATCATCGACAGCAGGCTCGACTTGCCGACCCCGGAGCCGGCCATGATGCCCAGGCGCTGGCCCAGGCCGCAGGGCACCAGCGTGTCCAGGGCGCGTACGCCGAGGCCGAGCTGCCGGTCGATCCGCGGTCGCGAGAGCGCGTCGGGGGCCGCGTGGTCGACGTCGACCAGCGCCAGCCCGGGGAGGCTCTCGAGCGCCGGCCCGCCGTCGACGGGGCGGCCGAGGCCGTCGAGCACCCGCCCGCGCAGGGCGTCGCCGACGAGCACCCGCAGCGGCCCGCCGGTGTGGTGCACCGGCGCACCGACCTCGATGCCGGCGGTGCGGCCCAGCGGCAGGCAGACCAGCCCCTCGGTGGAGCTGGCGGCCACCTCGACCAGCACGGGCGCACGGTCGGCGGGGCGCACCTCGAGCAGGTCGCCCACGGCGCCGCGCAGCCCGACCACGCGCAGGTGCAGGCCCACGGTCTCGCTGACCCGGCCCAGCCGCAGCGGTGCGGCGGCGCGCAGGGCCCCGGCGCGGCCGCGGTCGAGGCGCTCGCGCAGCGACGTGGCGCCGGCGGGCGGCGCGACGGGGTGCGCGACGGGGGAGGTCGTGACGGCGCTCATCGCAGGGCCTCCGCGACGCGCTCGAGGGCGGCGCCGACGCGCAGGTCGACGACCTGCTCGGCGGTCTCGACGACGGCGTCGTCGCGCTCGAGCCCGGCGTCGGGCACGACGGTGAGCTGCTGGCCGGCCGGGCCGGCCAGGCCGGCGAGGTCGGCGGCCACGGTGCTGGCGGCGACCTCGGGGTGCAGGCGCACGGTGACCGGCACGCCGGAGGGCAGCACGACCAGCGCGCGCCGCACGACGTCGGCGGCGGGGTCGGGGGAGGTGCGCAGCTCGTGGCCGACCAGCTCCCGGGTCAGCTCGCGGGCCAGGTGCAGGGCCTGCTCCTCGAGCTCGGCGGCCACCGTGGCGCCCGTGCCGCCATGCTGACTACCGTCGCGTCCAGCGCGCAGACCTGGTGGGACCTTCGCGTTCGTCCCGAACCGCAGCC
>NZ_CAKASO010000079.1:0-3488 GCF_916862475.1 Nocardioides sp. Leaf374 | reverse complement strand
GCGGCGTCGTGATCGGCGAGGAGATCGCGGCCTCCTTCGACGAGCGCGTCTTCCCGGGCGGGCTGACCTACTCCGGCTCGGCGCGGCGCTGAGGCCCGGCGGGCACGTGCGGGCCGCCCTCGGCCGCCGCCCCCGTCCCACCCGGTCACCAGCGGACGGTCGGGAGGGGCAGGCGCTCGGGTCGCTCAGTAGAGGCCGGGTCGCCCGTAGTTGCGCTCGAGGCGCCGCAGCGCGAAGGCCAGGTCGAGCCGGAGCCGGCCGGCCGGCTCCGTCACCGACCAGCCGAGCTCGCGCTCCAGGCCCTTGACCTGGCGCTGGAGCGTGGAGTGGTGCACGGGGATCCGCTCGGCCGCCGAGCGGATCGTCGTGGTCTCGGAGATCGCGGTCAGGGCCCGGCCGGCGGGGCTGTCGGGGGCGCCGACGGCGTCGAGGGCGACGACGTCGCGGCTGCGCATGGCCCCGGCCACGAAACCGGCGGCCAGGGCGAGCAGCCCGCTGCCGACGTCGCCGGCCCTGACCCACCGCTCGCCAGGGTCGTCGGCCTCGCCCGTCGCCGTCAGCCGCAGCGCCATCCGCGCCTCGTTCCAGGCGATCGGCAGCTCCGAGGCCGGCCTCGGCCGGGACACCCCCACCTGCGACCAGGCCGGCGGAGGGGCCAGCGACGGACGCGGCCCCGGCACGGCGTGCAGGACGAGCGTCTGCTCCGGGCGCAGCCGCAGCCGCCGCAGCGCGTCGAGCCGGTCCTCCGGCGTGGCCTCCGGGTCGACCGCCACCTCGAGGGCGCCCTCGCCCGCGTCGGTGGGGGCGCTCGCCCTGCGGCGCTCGTCGAGCAGCGGGCCGAGGAGGCGCGCTGCGCGCGCGGTGACCACCGAGGCGAGCAGGTCGTCGTGGTCGCCGCGGCGCAGCAGGAAGCCCACGCCCCCCTCGAGGGGGGCGAGCGGGTGCTCGGGCCCCGGGGTGTGCCGCTCGGCGCCGACCGGGATCGGGTCGACCCGCGTGGCCGAGGCGCGCAGCCAGAGGCCGTGGGCGGGGGCGTGGAGCTCGACGACCGAGCCGGCGAGAGACGCGACGGTGCGCAGGCACTCGTCGACCCCGGCCACACCGGTCCACGGACTGTCGAGGCCCTCGAGGGCCCGGAGCGCGTCGGCGGCCTCCTGGTCGACGTCGGCGATGCGCGCCACGAGCCGCGTCAGCGCGTCCATGCACCACCTCCGTGATCGCCCGAGAAGTCCACGTCGATGGCGCGACGCGTCGGCGACGCTACACAGCACTGTTTGACGTATCACCTAGCGCCGGATGTCACGCCGGTAAAGTTGTGGGCGATGAGTCCCGCGGTCGCTCCCCCGTCGTTCCCCGAGTCCCTGTCGGCCGCCATCGCCGCCCGCGGCGTCACCCTGCGCGAGCTCGTCGACTCCCTAGGCGCGCGCGGCCACGCGGTCAGCCTGTCGACCCTGTCCTCGTGGCGCACCGGACGGCGCCGGCCCGACGGCGCGGCCTCGCGGGAGGTCGTCGAGGCCCTCGAGGACGTGCTCGACCTGGCCCCGACGACGCTGTCCAGCCTGCTGGGCCCCAGTCGCCGCCCGGGCCCGCGCGACACCGCGCCCTACAGCGTCGGCGGGGAGGAGGGCACCGCGGAGGCCCTGCGCGCGCTGGGCATGAGCAACCCGCACGCCCTGGTGGAGAGCAGCTCGCACGTCGTGCTCGACGTCGACCTCACCGGCCGTGTGACCCGCCTGACGGCCCGCGCGGCGTGGCTGGCGCGCACGCCGGGGGCCCACCACGCGCCGTACTTCGTCGCCGTCGACACCCCCGCCGCCTCCTCCTCGTCGACCGCCGAGGCCGCCGTCGCGACCCCCCACGCCGCCGACGGCGCGATCTCTGCCCTGGAGCCCCCGACGATCCGCGCGGTCGCCGGCTGCACCATCGGCGCCACCCACCACCGCGCCGAGACCGGCCTCTTCGCCGCGGAGCTGCGCCTGCACCGGCCGCTGGAGACCAACGAGACCGTGATCACCGAGATCGAGCTCAGCGGCATGCTCGGCGGCCCCGACGAGCCCGGGTGGGACCTCATGGTCACCCGACGCCAGCGGGTGCTGGCGCTCTGGGTCCGCTTCGACCCCCGGCGGGTGCCCCGCACCATCCACGCGATCACCCACGACGCGCGCGGCAGCGTGCGACGCCGTGTGGCCGCGATCGGGCCCGAGGCCCACCTGCTCCAGCCCGGCTTCGGCCCCGGCACCGCCGGGCTGCGCTGGGAGTGGTGAGCACGCCGTACGGCGGGTGACTCCCGCCACCCGGCGGCTCGGACCGGGCCCCCCGGGTGCCGACCGGTCTGGTGACCGGCTGCACCAGCGGGTCTTCCCCCACCCGCCCGGAGGCCCCCCGCATGAGCCAGCTCGCTCCCGACCGCCCGCACTCACCCGAGGACGACGAGCCCACCCCCGTGCCGCGGCTCCAGGCACCGCTCCCCGTGCCCCCCGCCGACCGGCCGGCCGGCGCCACCGCACCGACCCGTGACGAGCCGACGGGCGACCAGCTGCTGGCCGCCCTGCCGATGCCGGCCGTCGTGGTCGACGCCGACGGCACGGTGCGCCACGCCAACGACCTGGCCGACCTGGCCTGGCGGATGACCGCGAGCCCCGGCAGCGAGGACTCGGTCGTCGACCTGCCGCTGGCCCGGCTGCTGCCGCTCGAGCCCGGCACCCTGACGCCCGGGCCCGCCGACCGCGGGCCGCGCCGGCTGCGCGTCTCCCACGTGGGCCGCGACCTCGACGTGGTCGTCACCCTGGTCCGCGAGGGCGCGCACCCCCTGCAGCTGGTCACCCTCACCGACGTGACCGACGCCGTCGCCACCGAGCGGGTCCGCGAGGCCGACACCCGCGACCGCGCCGCGGTCCACCGCGTGGAGGCCGGGGTCGCCGCCGCCACGACCGAGCTGGAGGCCGCCCGCACCGCGATCGAGCGGGTCCGTGAGGAGTTCGGGTGGGCCTACGGGTCGTACTGGACGGTCGACCCGGGCGACCGCACGCTGCGGTTCTCGCTGGAGTCGGGCGACGCGGGTCCGGAGTTCCGCGAGGTCACGCGGCGCTCCTCCTTCGCCGAGGGCGTGGGGCTCTCGGGACGGGCCTGGCGCAGCCGCGACCTGTTCTTCACCCCCGACCTGGGTGAGATGACCGACTGCGTGCGCGCCCCCGTGGCCCAGCGGGTGGGCGTGAAGTCGGGGGTCTGCTTCCCGATCGTGGTCGACGGCGACGTCGTCGGCACCATGGACTTCTTCGCCACCGAGACGCTCTCGCCCTCGCCCCAGCGCCTGGAGGCGCTGCGCAACGTCGGACGCCTGGTCTCCGCCGCGCTGGCGCGCATCACCCACGACGACGCCGAGAAGGCCGCCGCGGCCGACCTCGCCGAGAAGGTCGAGCAGGTGCTCGAGGTCGTGCGCGCCGCCTCCGCCGGCGACCTGACCCGCGAGGTCACCCTCACCGGCACCG
>NZ_CAKASO010000078.1:0-4253 GCF_916862475.1 Nocardioides sp. Leaf374 | reverse complement strand
CGGTCGAGCGCGGCGGGGTCGCGGGCGGCCAGCACGAGGCGGGCGCCACGGGCCGACAGCCGCCGGGCGGTGGCCAGGCCGATGCCGGAGGAGGCCCCGACGACGAGCACGGCGGGGCGGGCGGCGCGGTGGTCGCCGCTCAGGCCGCCGGTGCTGGCCGGTGACGGGCGCCCGGGGGCCTCGGTGGAGGGGCCGGACGAGGGATCGTGCGTGGGGTGCATGCGGACCTCCGCACGAGGGGACGGGTCGTGCCCGACGCTACCCGCGTGCGCCGCGGCCTCCCCCGCCCCGAGGGGTGGGGCCGGACGCGACGGGGCGGAGCCGGACCAGACCTCGGGGCAGCGACACGCCGGCGGCACCCATCCGCGACGCCGACGGCTCCGAAGCAGGGTCAGTCACGCCTCCGTGGCCCGGATCACACCCTCCTCGAAAGGCCGTCCTGTGAACCTCCCTCGCCTGCGTCGCCCCACCCCCTCCATGGCCGTCTCCGTGATGGCGCTCGTCGTGGCCATGGGCGGCACCTCCTACGCCGCGGTCAAGATCAGCTCCGAGGACGTCGTCAACAACTCGCTGACCGGCCAGGACATCAAGAACGACTCGGTGGCCTCGATCGACGTCAAGAACGGCACGCTGCAGGCCAAGGACTTCCGCGACGGCACCCTGGTCCAGGGCCCGGCGGGTCCCGCCGGCGCCGACGGGGCCGACGGCGCGGGCCGCTGGGTGCTCGTGGGCGCCGACGGCAGCATCGTGGACCAGTCGGGCGGCTTCTCGATCGTGGCGGCCTACCCCACGCTCCCCAACACCGCGCCCGCCGGCTCGCCCGACAACAGCCTGCGCGCCAACGGCAACGTCTACATCAGCGCCGGCGACGACATCTCCGACAGCGGCCTGGTCGCCACGATCTCCCTGCAGAACACGGTGGACCAGAACGGCGACGGCGTGACCACCGGCCGTGCGCCCGGCGCCGACGCCAACCCGGAGTTCTCCGGCGAGATCTCGGTCAGCCGCTGCAACGTCGGCGCGCCGACCACCCCGCCCTCGGGTCCGACCAACTGCGCGCCCACCGGCGCCCAGAACGCCCAGAGCTTCGTGGTCTCCCCGCGCAACAGCGACGGCTCCGTCACCACCGACGGCACCCGCAAGCCGTTCTACGTTGTCCTCACCGAGGCCCCGGTGCCCGCGGGTCGCTGACCCCCGGTCCCACCTGCACGACCCGCACCACCCGCACGACCCGATCGACCACGCAGGACCCCCGGCGACCCCGCGGGGAGCGAGTTCGGCTGACGTTCACCGACCGCTCCTCGCGGGGTCGACCCGTGTGCGGGCGGCGGCCCTCCGGGCTCCCTAGCCTGCGCTGGTGCTGACTCGAGGGCTCGCCGGCAGCCTGCTCGTGCTCCTGGGGGGCCTGGTGGTCTCGACGCTGCCGGCCAGCTCGCCCGTGCTCGACGCCGACGCGCTGGTGGCGCTGCGCGCGCACCCGGCCGGGCGCATGCTCGGGCTGGCCGTGGTGCTCACCGGTCTGGGGCTGCTCGCCGCCTCCTGGCTGCGCCTGTGCCGTCGCGTCGCGCTGCCCCACGGTGAGAGCACCGCCGACCGGCTGGCGCTGGTGCGCCACGCGTGCGTGGTCTGGTCGGCACCGCTGGTGCTCGCACCGCCCCTGTTCTCCCGCGACGGCTGGTCCTACGCCGCCCAGGGCACGTTGGCCCACCTCGGGCTCTCGCCCTACGAGCACGGCCCGTCGGTGCTCTCGGGCCCGGTGGTCGAGGCCGTCGACCCGATGTGGCTCGACACCCCGGCGCCCTACGGGCCGCTGCCGCTCGCCCTGGGCGACCTCGCCGCCGCCCACACCGGCAACCCGTGGGTGCTGGTGGTCGCCCACCGGGGCGTGGCGCTGGTGGGGCTGCTCCTGCTGGCCTGGGCGGTGCCGCGGCTGGCCCGCTGGAGCGGGGTCGACCCCGCCCTGGCCAGCGCGGTGGTGCTCGTGTCGCCGCTGATGCTGGCCAACGGCGTGGGAGGCCTGCACAACGACCTGCTGATGGTCGGCCTGATGGCCGCGGCGCTGGTGGTGGCCGCCGAGCACGGCTGGGCGGCCGGTGCGGTGCTGGGCGGCCTCGCCGCCGCGGTCAAGGTGCCGGGCGGCCTGGTGTGCCTGGGCGTCGTCCTGGTCGGGCTGCCCGCGGCCGCGGGGGCGCTCGAGCGGGTGCGCCGCGCCGCGGCGGTGGCCGGCGTCGCGGTCGGCGTGCTGGTGGGGCTCGGCGCCGTCACGGGGCTCGGTCTGGGGTGGGTCGCCGCGCTCGGGGTGCCGGGCACCGTGAGCACCCCGCTGTCGTCGACCACGCTGGTGGGCGGCGCGCTCGACCGTGTCGCCGGACTGGTCGGGCTCGGCCCGGGCCCGCTGGACCTCGTCGACGTGCTGCGCACGGCGGGCACGCTGGCCGCCCTGCTGCTGGGCCTGTGGGCGCTGCTGCGCCGGCCCGCGGGCGACCGCGCCTCGGCGGTGGCCACGGTGGCCCTGGTGGTCGGGGCCACGGTGGTCCTCGGCCCCGTCGTGCACCTGTGGTACTTCCTGTGGGCCGCGCCCTTCCTCGCCGTGCTGCGCCTCGACCGGCTCGGGATGGTCGCGCTGCTCGCGGCCTCCACCGTGCTCGGGCTGGTCGCCCCCCTCGACTCCTCGCTGCACGGCGCCTACCTGGCGATCGTGCTGGGCTGCCTGCTCGTGGCGGCGCTGCTGCCGGTGCTCCTGCTCACCCGCCGCGCCCGCGCCCGGCTCGGGCGCATCGCCCACGCCAGCCCGGCGCGCGCGCCCGCCCGGGGTGCGGGGCCCACGTCGGGCGCTCAGCCCGCGGCGGGAGCGACGGTGCCGCGCACCTCGCCGAGCGTGATCCGACCGCCGGTGGTCGACGGCGCGGAGTAGCGCAGCACCACCTCGTCGCCGTCCTCGAGGAAGCCGCGCCCCGCGACCTCCACGCGCCCGCCCCGGGTCAGCTCGAGCAGGCAGCCCCGCTCGTCGTCACCGGGCCCGCTGATCGTGCCCGAGGCGAGCAGGTCGCCGGTGCGCAGCGCGGCGCCGTTGGAGGTCAGGTGGGCCAGCATCTGCGCGGGCGCCCAGTAGGTCGTGGCGTACGACGGCCGGCTCACCACCGTGCCCGCCACCTCGACCTCGACCTCGACGTCGAGCCCCCGCGGGGTGGAGCCGTCGGCGTGGCGCAGGTGCGGCAGCGGGGCGGGCTCCTGGCCCGGGAGGTCGCACCAGGCCGCGTCGAGCGCCGCCAGCGGGGTCACCCACGCCGAGACCGAGGTGGCGAAGGACTTGCCGAGCATCGGACCGAGCGGCACGTACTCCCACGCCTGGAGGTCGCGCGCCGACCAGTCGTTGACGCCCACGACGCCGAAGACGTGGTCGGCCAGGGCGTCCACGCCCACCGTGCTCCCCAGGGCGCTCGGGACGCCGACCACGAAGCCGAGCTCGGCCTCGAGGTCCAGGCGCCGCGTGGGGCCGAAGGCCGGCCGGTCGGGCTCCTCGCGGGAGGGACGACCCTGGCCGCGGGGGCGGACGACCGGGGTGCCGCTGACGACCACGGTGCCCGCGCGGCCGTGGTAGCCCACCGGCAGGTGGCGCCACTGCGGGGGCAGCGGGTCCTGACCGGGCCGCAGGATCTCCGCCACGCGGGTGGCGTGGTGCTCGGAGGCGTAGAAGTCCACCAGGTCGGCCACCTCGAAGGGCAGGTGCAGCACGACGTCGGCCAGGTCGTGGGAGGGCGCGACCCCGGTGGCGGCCAGGTCGCGCACCTGCTCCCGGGTCTCGGCCCACACCGCCGGCCCCAGGACCATCAGCGCGTGGAGCGACGCCGTCGCGAGCTCGGGACGCCCGGTGGCCTCGGCCAGGTCGACCACCCGGTCGCCCAGCCGCGCCCCGACGCGGCGCGGACCGCCGTCGCGGGAGAAGACGCCGTAGGGCAGGTGGTCGAGGCCGAAGCCGTCCGTCGCGCCGTCCCCGGCGCCGTCGGCGCTCACAGCGCCACGCCCAGCTCGCGCAGCGCCGCGCCGAGGGCCTCGACCTCGGTGGGGGAGGCCAGGTCGGCGCCGGTCAGCCAGCGTCGGGCCCCCGCGAGCCCGTCCAGGCCGACCAGCGCGGCCGCGTCGGCCGTCGTGAGCGCCTCGACGACCTCGCCGCGCGAGGCGCGGGGCAAGCTGGAGCCGGCCGAGGTCTTCCACGAGATCCTCGAGCACCGGTGGTACCTCTCCGAGCAGGC
>NZ_CAKASO010000077.1:0-5319 GCF_916862475.1 Nocardioides sp. Leaf374 | reverse complement strand
CGACGAGCCGTGCGTCGCCGCCGTCGGCCAGCAGGGCGCCCCCGACCAGGCCGAGGCCGACCGGCACGGCGAGCTGGGCCGCGACCAGGTCGGTGCGGGCGAGCAGCACGACGGCGCCCCCGGCGAGCAGGGCGGCCCCGCAGGCGAGCAGGGCGCCTGCAGGCCCCACGTCGCCGAGCCAGCCGGCCGAGAGCGCGCCGACGGTGTCGAGCACCACGAGCCCCAGGGCCACGACCGTCAGCGACTCCGCGCCCACGCGCAGGCCGCGTCGCGCCAGCCGGTCGGCGGTGACGCCCGCGGCGACGGTGAGGCCGAGCAGGGTGAGCGTGCGGCCGCCCACCCCGAGGGCCGACCAGGTCACGGCGAGGAACACCACGGCCGCCACCAGCAGGCACAGCGCACCCAGGCCGAGCAGCAGCCGCGGCACCGACCACGCGGACAGCCCCCGCCCGGTGGCCCGCCCGGTGGCCCGCCCGGTGCTCCGCCCGTCGGGTCCGCCGGGCACCGTGTCGGCCCGGTCGGCCCGCGGGAGCGGTCCGACGCCGTCGAGCAGACCAGCACGACCGGCTGCACCGGCCGCACGACCGGCCGGGCTGCCGGCGCGCCCACCGTCGGCGGCGCCCCCCGCGGCGCTGGCTCCCGTGGCGCCGACGAGCACGGGCGCCTCGGCGCGCAGGCGCTCGAGCAGCAGGTCGGCGCGGGTCAGCGTGCTCAGCAGGTCGGCGGCGACGGGGCCGCGCAGCGGGAGGTCGCAGCGGGGGCAGACGGCCGGCGCGGGAGGCAGCGGGGCGCGGCAGTCGGGGCACACGGTGGGGTCGGCGTAGCGCAGCATGCGGGCAGCCTCGCGCGCCCGCGGGGCTCGCGGCAGGGCCGACGTACTCCCGCTCCTGGGTAGGAGGGCCTAGGCCGGTGCGGCGGCCTCGTCGCGCTGGCGCAGCGCCAGCACCGGTCGCCAGGCGTCGTGGAGGGTCGTGACCAGGCTGATGAGGGCGAGGTAGAAGAGCGTGGCGCTGATGTCGAGGTCGCCGCCGGTGACGCCGAGCAGCAGCTCCGCGGCGAGCACGAGCACCACGTTGACGAGCATGCGGGCCAGGAAGGCCATCAGCGAGGACTCGATGCTTCGGCGCCGGCTGGCGGCGGCGAGGGTCAGCAGGGCGTTGACCACCACGACGACGCCGACGCCGAGGAAGAGCTGGAGCGGGGTGGACCGCACCCCGGGGAGGGTCTGGGCGTAGACGACGGCCAGCAGACCCACGAGCACGACCTTCTCCACCGTCGTCCACGACAGCAGGGCGCCGTGCACCCAGTGCCACTGCATCCGCTCCTCGGCGGTGTCGACCTCGGCGGGCAGCGGGTCGGCCGCGAAGCGCGTCGGGTGGTCGGGCGGGCGCAGCCGCGCGTGGTAGCGGCGCCACCCGATCGAGGCGGCGCTGACGGCGCCCGCGGCGACCACCAGTCCGCCGACGGGGTGGTCGCCCACCATGTCGGTCACATCGAGCCGGGCGACGTGGATCCACCACTCCTGGGGCAGCTTGACCAGCACCCAGATCAGCGCCGCAGCCGTGATCCACCAGCGCAGGCCGAAGCGGGTGGGGCGCCAGCGCGCGCGGACCGCCTCGTAGGCGATGAAGAAGTACTCGAAGGTGTTGGGGAAGACCAGCAGCAGCGCGCGGGCGTGGCTGAGCTCGAAGGCCACCACGCCGACGAGGCGGTAGAAGTAGAGGAAGCGCGCGACCCGGAAGGCCGGCAGGCTGGTCCAGTTGCGCAGGGTCGCGAGGTAGGCGATGGCGAGGTAGTAGACGTCCATCGCCTTGTCGTAGGACTGGTAGCCCGGCGGGTCGTGGCCGAAGAGCTGGAAGATGGTCTGGTCGACGCCGTCGAGCACGAGGCAGGCCACGATGGCGGGCAGCGGCCAGCGCGGGATCGCCAGCGGCAGCAGGAACCGCCCGCCGATCACGGCGAGGAACACCAGCGTCGTGCCCATGGGCCCCCCAGGTCGTGGCCGCCGTGCGCGGCGGGGAGATCGTCCCACCGCCCGGGGGCCGCGGCCATCACCCACCTGGACCACCGGGGCCGACCCCGGCCTCCCGAGGGATCCGTGTGACGCGATCGCCCCTCGCGCTGGCGTGTTACCGACTGGTAGGCATGGGTCATGACCTCCCCGACCGTCCTGATCACCGGCGCCGCTGCGGGCATCGGCCGCGCCACCGCCCTCCGCTTCGCACGGGAGGGATGGACCGTCGGTGCCTACGACATCGACGAGGCCGGGCTGGCCACCCTGGCCAGCGAGGTCGAGGCCCTGCGCACCGGGGCCCGCGTCGTCAGCGGCACCCTCGACGTCCGCGACGCCGAGGCCTACGCCGCGCGCGCGGCCGAGCTCGTGGCCGAGACCGGCCGCCTCGACGTGCTCGTCAACAACGCCGGCATCCTGCTGGCCGGGCAGTTCGCCGAGATCGACGTCGCCGCGCACCACCGCGAGATCGACGTCAACGTCAAGGGCGTCGTCAACGGCCTGCACGCCGGCTTCGAGCCGCTGCGCGCGACGGCCGCGGCCCACGGCTCGGCCCACGTGGTCAACCTCGCCTCCGCCTCGGCCATCTACGGCCAGGCCGAGCTGGCCAACTACAGCGCCACCAAGTTCTTCCTGCGCGGCATCACCGAGGCCCTCGACCTGGAGTGGGGCCGCCACGGGGTGCGGGTGGTCGCGATGTGGCCGCTCTTCGTGCAGACCGCCATGACCCAGGGCGTGCACACCGGCACCACCGACTCCCTGGGCGTCAACCTGGGCGCCGACGACGTCGCCACCGCCATCTGGGACGCCGTCCACCCCACGGCCGCGCGACGCCTCGTGCACCAGGTGCACTTCCCGGTCGGCACCCAGACCAAGGCCATGGCCCTCGGTGCGCGCTTCTCCCCGGCCTGGCTGACCCGCCGGGTCAACAAGCGCTTCGCCGGCGTCTGAGCCACCCGCCGGGCCGGACCCGGCCCCCGCACCCGGCGCCGCCACCGCCCCGGCCCGCCCGTGGGCCCTCCCCGCGCCGCCGCCCCCGTGCGCCGGTTACGGTCGGGACGTTCACGACGGGCACCCGGCCCGCCGCGACCACCGACCCCCGGGAGGGCCCGTGCCGGATCGTCGTACGCGTGAGGTGCGCGGGGGAGTGCGCGGTCTGGGCGGCGCGCTGGGCCGTGGGCGCGAGCGCGTCACCGGCGTGCTGGGCCACCGCTTCCCCTCGGTCGCGGTCACCGGCATGACCGGCGTCGGCAAGACCGAGCTGGTCGACCACCTCTGCGGCCGCCCCTCCGCCGACGGCACCCCGGAGGCCGGCTCCGCGGTGCTCGAGCGGCGGGTGCGTCGCGGGCGACGGCTCACCGGCTTCCGGTTCCGCGTCGTGCCCGGCGACAACGCCGCCACCCGCCTCGGAGCCCTCGACGAGGTCTTCCACGACGACCCCGTCGACGGGGTCCTGCACGTCGTGGCCCACGGCCACGCCACGGGTCGCCGCCCGGCCGGCACCAGCGGCGCCGCGCAGGTGACGCGCGAGCAGCAGCTCGCGGCGGAGCTGGAGGACTGGACGGTCACCGCCCACCGCATCGCCGCCATGGCCGTGCGGCGCTCGCGGCCGACCTGGCTCGTGGTCGTGGTGACCAAGGTCGACCTCTTCGCCGACGACGTCGAGGAGGTCGTGCGCTCCTACTCCCCGGGCAGCGGCACCCCCTTCGGCGACCGGCTCGACGACCTGCGCTCCCTGGCGGGCGCGGCCAACCTGTCGGTCGACGTGCTGCCCGCCTGCAGCCACCTCGAGGACCTCGACGGCGCGGTCTCCACCGAGCAGCGCGACCGCTACCTCCAGGCCCTCGAGGCGCGCATGGCCCAGCTCTCGGGTCACGTCTAGGGGAGCCGTCGTGCTGCGCGAGCCCCACGAGAACGTCGCCACGGTGCTGGTCGACCCGGCCGTGCTGCGCGAGCTCGAGCTCGACCTGGGCGCCCTCGACCTGTGGGTGTGGCCGGTGGCCACGGCCCCGGTCTACGTCGACGGCCCCCGCGCGGCCTTCCAGCTGCGGCGCCGCATGATCGAGGCGCGCCGCGGGGCCTGGGACCTGGCGGCCGACTGGGTGCCGGTGCTCGTCTCCTTCGGCGACACCTGGCGCACCGGCGACGAGCCCCTGCCCTGGGCGGCCCACGCCGCGCTCTGGGACGCCCTGGCCCGCCACGCCGCCCACGTGCGGCACCGTCGGGCCCTCGGCGGCGTGCCCCGGCTCTCGGTGCTGCGGGAGCGCGAGGCCCGCTAGCCGCCCCGCCGCGACCGGTGTCGGAGGGCCACCCGGCTGTGGTGACCACGGTGGTCGAGGAGCGAGGCGGCAGCGAGCGTCCCGGGCCCCGGGCCCCGTGGCCGCCGGGGCCGCGGACCCGGACCTCAGCCGGCGTCGAGGTCCCAGACCCGGTGCCGCGGCACCAGCGTCCAGGCCGCCTCGCTGGCCAGCACGACCACGCCGGGCTGCTCGCGCACGCATCCGGCCAACGAGGCGCGGCCCGCGCCGTCGAGCTCGTCGTCGAGGTGGTCGAGCACGACGAGCGCCGGCCGACCGTGCACGGCGCGGGCGAGCAGCACCCGCGCGCGATCGGCCCGGTCGAGCGGGGCGCCGCCCCGCCGCAGCCGGGTGCGGTCGCCGTCGGGCAGCGTCGCCAGGGTGCGGTCGAGACCCGTCGCGGCGAGGGCGTCGGCGACGGGCACCCCGGAGTCCGGCAGCCGGTAGCCCACCGCGCGGGCCACCGTGCCCCGCTCGAGGGACCACCCGGCCAGCGCGGCGCCGACGCGCTCACGGCGTCGGCGGGCGTCGAGTCCGGCGAGGTCCTCACCGCCCACCACGACCGTGCCCTGCTCGGGCGCCCGCACCCCGGCGAGCACCTCGAGCAGGGCACGTCGCAGCGCGGGGTCCGACCCGCTCAGCACCACCCGCTCCCCGGGCGTGGCCACGAGGTCGGGCACCGCCCGGCCGTCGAGGACCAGTCCCTGCACGGCCAGCCCGGCCGGCGCCCCCGGCGGCCCCGACGCGGTCGGCCCGTCGGCGTGGCCCGTCGTACGCCGTGCGAGCTCGGCCGCCCGCGCGGCGCGACCGGGGGCCAGGGCCGGACCGAGGATGCGGCGGGCGGCCAGGAAGGACTGGCGGTACTCCACCACGCGGCCGAGGTCGGCGACCGGCGCGACGAGGATGCCGACCACCGTCAGCGCGGTGGCCACCCCGCTGGCGCCGAGACCGGCGGGTCCGGCGACGGCCAGCACCGCCACGGTGGCCAGTGCGCCGGTGGCGGCGGCGCTG
>NZ_CAKASO010000076.1:0-5486 GCF_916862475.1 Nocardioides sp. Leaf374 | reverse complement strand
ATGATTCTGACATCATGTCAGGGTTTTGTTCTTGTCAGGCATCTCTTTTTCCTCGCGTCCTTTGTGGGTGTGGGGTGTTGTTTTTCAACGGAGAGTTTGATCCTGGCTCAGGACGAACGCTGGCGGCGTGCTTAACACATGCAAGTCGAGCGGTAAGGCCTCTTCGGGGGTACACGAGCGGCGAACGGGTGAGTAACACGTGAGTAATCTGCCCTTCACTTCGGGATAAGCTTCGGAAACGGGGTCTAATACCGGATACGACACTTTCAGGCATCTGATGAGTGTGGAAAGTTTTTTCGGTGGGGGATGTGCTCGCGGCCTATCAGCTTGTTGGTGGGGTAATGGCCTACCAAGGCTTCGACGGGTAGCCGGCCTGAGAGGGTGACCGGCCACACTGGGACTGAGACACGGCCCAGACTCCTACGGGAGGCAGCAGTGGGGAATATTGGACAATGGGCGGAAGCCTGATCCAGCAACGCCGCGTGAGGGATGACGGCCTTCGGGTTGTAAACCTCTTTCAGTACCGACGAAGCGAGAGTGACGGTAGGTACAGAAGAAGCACCGGCCAACTACGTGCCAGCAGCCGCGGTAATACGTAGGGTGCGAGCGTTGTCCGGAATTATTGGGCGTAAAGGGCTCGTAGGCGGTTTGTCGCGTCGGGAGTGAAAACACCGGGCTTAACTCGGTGCTTGCTTTCGATACGGGCAGACTAGAGGTATGCAGGGGAGAACGGAATTCCTGGTGTAGCGGTGAAATGCGCAGATATCAGGAGGAACACCGGTGGCGAAGGCGGTTCTCTGGGCATTACCTGACGCTGAGGAGCGAAAGTGTGGGGAGCGAACAGGATTAGATACCCTGGTAGTCCACACCGTAAACGTTGGGCGCTAGGTGTGGGATCCATTCCACGGGTTCCGTGCCGCAGCTAACGCATTAAGCGCCCCGCCTGGGGAGTACGGCCGCAAGGCTAAAACTCAAAGGAATTGACGGGGGCCCGCACAAGCGGCGGAGCATGCGGATTAATTCGATGCAACGCGAAGAACCTTACCTGGGTTTGACATATGCCGGAAAGCGCCAGAGATGGTGCCCCTTTTTGTCGGTATACAGGTGGTGCATGGCTGTCGTCAGCTCGTGTCGTGAGATGTTGGGTTAAGTCCCGCAACGAGCGCAACCCTCGTCCTATGTTGCCAGCACGTTATGGTGGGGACTCATAGGAGACTGCCGGGGTCAACTCGGAGGAAGGTGGGGATGACGTCAAGTCATCATGCCCCTTATGTCCAGGGCTTCACGCATGCTACAATGGCCGGTACAAAGGGCTGCGATGCTGTAAGGCGGAGCGAATCCCAAAAAGCCGGTCTCAGTTCGGATTGGGGTCTGCAACTCGACCCCATGAAGTCGGAGTCGCTAGTAATCGCAGATCAGCAACGCTGCGGTGAATACGTTCCCGGGCCTTGTACACACCGCCCGTCACGTCACGAAAGTCGGCAACACCCGAAGCCGGTGGCCTAACCAACTTGTTGGGGGGAGCCGTCGAAGGTGGGGCTGGCGATTGGGACGAAGTCGTAACAAGGTAGCCGTACCGGAAGGTGCGGCTGGATCACCTCCTTTCTAAGGAGTCAGTGGCCATGAGTTGCCAGGCAATTGGTGTCTGGTGCGATGGTGCTACTCGCTAGTGGAATCGTCGATGATGCTTCGCTTCGTTTGCGTGGCTTGTCTTAGTACTACCTGTGTCGTTTCTCTGCTCCTTTCAGGGGGTGGGGGTGTGGTGTGGGTGTGGAACGGGTGGGTTGTGTGAGGGGGGTTGGGGTTGACACACTGTTGAGCTTTGAGGGATCAGCTGTGCTGGTTGCTCTGTGTGATCGTGCCTCCTTTGAGTGCTGCCCATCTTGTGTGGTGGGTGGTGGTTGTTGGTGGGTTGGTTGTTTGTGAACTGGATAGTGGACGCGAGCATCGCATGATGCGTGTGCTTGCCGGCTCCTTTTTTCTTGTGTGTGTTGCAGGGTGGGGGGTTGGTGGGTGTGTGTGTTGTGCATGTAGATGCAATATTTCTAGTCTTTGTAGTTTTTGTTGAGTGTTTGTGAGACAAGCTATGAAGGGCACATGGTGGATGCCTTGGCATCAAGAGCCGATGAAGGACGTAGGAGCCTGCGATAAGCCCTGGGGAGTTGGCAACCAAGCTGTGATCCGGGGGTGTCCGAATGGGGGAACCCAGCTGGAGTCATGTCCAGTTACCCGCGCCTGAATATATAGGGCGTGTGGAGGGAACGTGGGGAAGTGAAACATCTCAGTACCCACAGGAAGAGAAAACAACAGTGATTCCGAGAGTAGTGGCGAGCGAAATCGGATCAGGCTAAACCATGCACATGTGATACCCGGCAGGGGTTGTGTGTGTGGGGTTGTGGGAGCGTGTGGACTGTTCTGCCGAGCGGTCACAGAGTAAGAAATCGTGCGTGAAGTTGAAGTCCATTGGAAAGTGGCGCCGTAGAGGGTGATAGCCCCGTAAGTGTAAGTGTGCGACTCTGATGCGTTTTCCCAAGTAACACGGAACCCCTGAAATTCCGTGTGAATCTGGCGGGACCACCCGTTAAGCCTAAATACTCCTTGATGACCGATAGCGGACAAGTACCGTGAGGGAAAGGTGAAAAGTACCCCTGGCGGGGAGTGAAATAGTACCTGAAACCGTGTGCCTACAATCCGTCGGAGCTTTTGTCCACCTTGTGTGGCGGGGTGACGGCGTGCCTTTTGAAGAATGAGCCTGCGAGTTTGCGTTGTGTTGCGAGGTTAACCCGTGTGGGGAAGCCGTAGCGAAAGCGAGTCCGAATAGGGCTACTTAGTAGCACGATCAAGACCCGAAGCGAAGTGATCTATCCATGGGCAGGTTGAAGCGCGGGTAAGACCGCGTGGAGGACCGAACCCACTTAGGTTGAAAACTGAGGGGATGACCTGTGGATAGGGGTGAAAGGCCAATCAAACTTCGTGATAGCTGGTTCTCCCCGAAATGCATTTAGGTGCAGCGTTGTGTGTTTCTTGCCGGAGGTAGAGCACTGGATAGCCGATGGGCCCGACCAGGTTACTGACGTTAGCCAAACTCCGAATGCCGGTAAGTGAGAGCGCAGCAGTGAGACTGCGGGGGATAAGCTCCGTAGTCGAGAGGGAAACAGCCCAGACCATCAGCTAAGGCCCCTAAGCGGTGACTAAGTGGAAAAGGATGTGGAGTCGCAGTGACAACCAGGAGGTTGGCTTGGAAGCAGCCACCCTTGAAAGAGTGCGTAATAGCTCACTGGTCAAGTGATTCCGCGCCGACAATGTAGCGGGGCTCAAGTCATCCGCCGAAGCTATGGCATTCACATATATAGCTAAGCCGCCTTCGAGGTTGGTTCAGGTGTGTGGATGGGTAGGGGAGCGTCGTGTCGCGAGTGAAGCTCCGGAGTGATCCAGGGGTGGATGCGACACGAGTGAGAATGCAGGCATGAGTAGCGAATCACGTGTGAGAAACACGTGCGCCGAATGATCAAGGGTTCCAGGGTCAAGCTAATCTGCCCTGGGTAAGTCGGGACCTAAGGCGAGGCCGACAGGCGTAGTCGATGGACAACGGGTTGATATTCCCGTACCGGCAAAGTAGCGCCCATGACGAACCTAGTGATGCTAACCATCTGAAACTCACGTGACCGGACCCTTCGGGGCGAGGCGTGTGAGCGTAGCGTGGGACCCGAACTGGTAGTAGTCAAGCGATGGGGTGACGCAGGAAGGTAGTCCAACCGTACCGATGGTTGTGTACGGCTAAGGATGTAGGGCGAACGATAGGCAAATCCGTCGTTCTGACTTTGATGTCGAGCTTGAGATCTGATGGGGAGCCGAATGGCGAAGTGGATGATCCTATGCTGTCGAGAAAAACCTCTAGCGAGCTATGCGCCGCCCGTACCCCAAACCGACTCAGGTGATCAGGTAGAGAATACTAAGGCGATCGAGCGAACCATGGTTAAGGAACTCGGCAAAATGCCCCCGTAACTTCGGGAGAAGGGGGGCCGGATGCGTGAACCCACTAGCTGGGGGAGCGTTGATGGCCGCAGAGACCAGGCCCAAGCGACTGTTTACTAAAAACACAGGTCCGTGCGAAGTTGTAAGACGATGTATACGGACTGACTCCTGCCCGGTGCTGGAAGGTTAAGGGGACCGGTTAGAGCGTAAGCTCGAAGCTGAGAACTTAAGCCCCAGTAAACGGCGGTGGTAACTATAACCATCCTAAGGTAGCGAAATTCCTTGTCGGGTAAGTTCCGACCTGCACGAATGGAGTAACGACTTGGGCGCTGTCTCAACCGTGGACTCGGCGAAATTGCACTACGAGTAAAGATGCTCGTTACGCGCGGCAGGACGGAAAGACCCCGGGACCTTTACTATAGTTTGGTATTGGTGTTTGGTTCGGCTTGTGTAGGATAGGTGGGAGACTGTGAAGTCCACACGCCAGTGTGGGTGGAGTCATCGTTGAAATACCACTCTGGTCGTACTAGATGTCTAACCTAGGACCATTATCTGGTTCAGGGACAGTGCCTGATGGGTAGTTTAACTGGGGCGGTTGCCTCCTAAAATGTAACGGAGGCGCTCAAAGGTTCCCTCAGCCTGGTTGGCAATCAGGTGTTGAGTGTAAGTGCACAAGGGAGCTTGACTGTGAGACAGACATGTCGAGCAGGGACGAAAGTCGGAACTAGTGATCCGGCGCCAGCAGGTGGAAGCGGCGTCGCTCAACGGATAAAAGGTACCCCGGGGATAACAGGCTGATCTTCCCCAAGAGTCCATATCGACGGGATGGTTTGGCACCTCGATGTCGGCTCGTCGCATCCTGGGGCTGGAGTAGGTCCCAAGGGTTGGGCTGTTCGCCCATTAAAGCGGCACGCGAGCTGGGTTTAGAACGTCGTGAGACAGTTCGGTCCCTATCCGCCGCGCGCGCAGGAAACTTGAGAAAGGCTGTCCCTAGTACGAGAGGACCGGGATGGACGAACCTCTGGTGTGCCAGTTGTCCCGCCAGGGGCACGGCTGGTTAGCTACGTTCGGGAGTGATAACCGCTGAATGCATCTAAGCGGGAAGCACGTTTCAAGATGAGGTTTCCCACCACGTATGTGGGTAAGGCCCCCAGCAGAACACTGGGTTGATAGGCCGGAGGTGTACAGCAGTGATGCCTAGCCGACCGGTACTAATAGGCCGAGGGCTTGTCTTACACTCATTCAACAAGACCTACAAAGAGGTCTAGTGCCCTGTATCTGCAGCGTATGTTCGCGTCCACGAACCAGTCACACAACACGTCACACGTATATGTGAATAATGGCTTGGATCCACACCCGCCCGCTTGTGGTGGTGGTGTGGGTTCGCAAGAGTTACGGCGGCCATAGCGAAAGGGAAACACCCGGTCCCATCCCGAACCCGGAAGTTAAGCCTTTCAGCGCCGATGGTACTGCAACCGAGAGGTTGTGGGAGAGTAGGACGCCGCCGGACA
>NZ_CAKASO010000075.1:0-5725 GCF_916862475.1 Nocardioides sp. Leaf374 | reverse complement strand
TGACGCCGATCAGCGTGAGGATCAGGTCACCGCTGACCCCGGCCAGGATCTCCTTCTCGTCGAGCTCCAGGGCGTACGGGCGCCCCAGCACGCGGGCCCGGCGGCCGGGCTGAGCCTGGTCGACGTACGCCGGCTCTGGCCGGACATCGTCGAGGCCACGAAGCTGCGCCGGCGGGTCACCTGGATCCATCTCACCCAGCACGCCCAGGTCGTCGGCGTCGACGCCAAGACCCTCACCCTCGGCTTCTCCAACTCCGGGGCCCGGGAGTCGTTCGAGAACGGCGGCAGCGGCGAGATCGTGCGCCAGGCCGCCATCGACGTCGTGGGCTCCGACTGGCGCATCGAGACCATCGTCGACCCCGGCGCGCAGGCCGAGGGCACGCCGCAGGTGACCCGACCGGCGAGCCCGGCGGAGCCGCTGCGCTCCGAGCCCCCCGAGCCGCCGGCGCGCGAGGAGCCCGCGGGCCCGCCGTCGTGGGCCGACGAGCCCGGACCCGAGGGACAGGGCTCCGAGGGCGCGGGCGCGCAGGGCTCCCCGGGTGTGCCCGACGACCACCACGACGAGGGGCGGACGCCCCGGGCCGACGACCACGGCGCGGTCGACGGCGCCCCGGCCCGGGGCGTCGCCCCCGAGGCGACGGTGGCGGTGGTGCCGGAGGTCCGCACCGCCGGCCCCGACTCGATCGCGGCGGCGCGCGGCGCCATCCAGCAGACCCGCACGGGCGGTGTGGACCGTCCGCGCAGCGACGACCTGGCCGAGCGCGACGCCGACGCCCACCCCGACGACCTCGACGCCGACAGCCACGAGCTGGGGGGCGCCGAGCTGCTGGAGCGCGAGCTGGGTGCCCGGATGATCGAGGAGATCCGGCACCAGTGACCGCCGTCCTGGCGCGACCCGTCATGCTGGGCCCGCACGCACGCACCCGACCGGACACAGAGGTGACCCCATGACGCAGAACCCCTTCGACGCGCTCGGTGGCGGCGGTGGCGGCTTCGACATGAACGCCCTGCTCCAGCAGGCCCAGCAGATGCAGGAGCAGCTGCAGGTGGCCCAGGAGCGGCTGGCCTCGACCACGGTCGAGGGCACCGCGGGCGGCGTGACCGCCACGGTGAGCGGTGTCGGCGAGCTCGTCGGCGTCCGGATCGCCCCCGGAGGCTTCGACGCCAGCGACGCCGAGAGCCTCGTCGACCTCGGCGACCTGGTCGTCGCGGCCTACCGCGACGCCAAGACCCAGGCCGACGCGATGGCCAGCGAGGCCCTGGGCCCGCTGGCCGGCGGCGGCGAGATCCCGGGCATGCCCGGCGGCTCGCTCGGGCTCTAGGTCCGAGCAGCAGGGGAGGGGAGCGCGGTGTACGAGGGTGTCGTCCAGGACCTCATCGACGAGCTCGGGCGCCTGCCCGGGGTCGGTCCGAAGAGCGCCCAGCGCATCGCCTTCCACCTCCTGCAGGCCGACCCGGTCGACGTCCGGCGCCTCGCCGACGTGCTGATCGAGGTCAAGGCCAAGGTGAAGTTCTGCTCGATCTGCTTCAACGTCTCCGAGGACGAGCAGTGCCGGATCTGCCGCGACCCGCGGCGCGACCCGACCGTGCTGTGCGTGGTCGAGGAGTACAAGGACGTCGTGGCCATCGAGCGCACCCGGGAGTACCGCGGGCGCTACCACGTGCTGGGCGGGGCGATCAGCCCCATCGACGGCATCGGGCCCGACCAGCTGCGCATCCGCGAGCTGATGATGCGGCTGGCCGACGGCACGGTCACGGAGACGATCCTCGCCACCGACCCCAACCTCGAGGGCGAGGCGACCGCGACCTATCTCACGCGGATGCTGCGCCCGATCGGGTTGCGCGTCACGCGTTTGGCGAGTGGACTGCCGGTGGGTGGTGACCTGGAGTACGCCGACGAGGTCACCCTCGGACGTGCTTTCGCAGGGAGGCGAGCAGCAGAATGACCCCGACCCAGACCTCTGACCCGGCCACGGGCCCCGCGGTGCGCGAGACCGGCGCGCCCCTGGCCGCCGGCGCCGAGCGCCCGGCCCTCGACGCCGAGACCGAGGAGTTCGCGCAGCAGATCGCCGACCAGGTGGCCAGCTTCCTGCTCGCGCTGCGCGCGGTCTCCCAGGAGCCTGACGCCGGCCGCACCATCTCGCTGCTGCTCCTCGAGATCAGCCAGGTGCTGCTCGCGGGCGCGCGCCTGGGCGCCCAGCGCGACTTCACCCCGATCGCGGAGTACCAGCCCGACGTGGGCCCCGAGGCCGACCTCGACGAGATGCGGCTGCGGCTGGCCGAGCTGCTGGGCGGTCTCGACACCTACGCCTTCGTCTTCGACCCCTACGTGCCCGAGGTCGTCGAGGGCCAGCTCTCCGACGACCTCACCAGCATCGCCAGCGACCTCGAGAACGGCCTGCGCCACTACCGCGCCGGCAACGTCGAGGAGGCGCTGTGGTGGTGGCAGTTCTCCTACGTCTCCTCGTGGGGCAACCTCGCCGGCGCCGCGCTGAACGCGCTGCTCTCGGTGGTCGCCCACGACCGTCTCGACGTCGACCTCGACCTCGACGCCGACCAGGTCGCCGCGGCCGATGAGATGCTGGCCGATGAGATGCTGGGCGGGCGGGCCACGACGCCCCGATAGACTCCGTCACCGGTCAGGACGCGGTGCACAGGCCGCGTCTCACGCAACACCGGGACCTCGAGGGACATTCATCGTGGGCATTGTCGTCCAGAAGTACGGCGGGTCGTCGGTCGCCGACGCCACCGGCATCAAGCGGGTCGCCCAGCGCATCGTCAACACCCGCAAGCAGGGCCACGACGTCGTGGTGGTCGTCTCGGCCATGGGCGACACCACCGACGAGCTGCGCGACCTCGCCGAGCAGGTGACGCCGCTCCCGCCGCCGCGCGAGCTCGACATGCTGCTCACCGCGGGCGAGCGGATGTCGATGGCGCTGGTCGCGATGGCCATCGCGCAGCTGGGCCACAAGGCGCAGTCGTTCACCGGCTCCCAGGCCGGGGTGATCACCGACTCGGTGCACGGCAAGGCGAAGATCATCGACATCAGCCCCGGGCGCATCGAGCAGGCCATCGCCGACGGCGCGATCGCCATCGTCGCCGGCTTCCAGGGCGTCTCGCAGGACACCAAGGACGTCACCACGCTGGGCCGCGGCGCCTCCGACACCACCGCGGTGGCGCTGGCCGCCGCGCTCGGCGCCGACGTGTGCGAGATCTACACCGACGTGGCCGGCGTCTTCACCGCCGACCCGCGCATCGTCCCGGCGGCGCGCAAGCTCGACCGCGTCTCCACCGAGGAGATGCTCGAGATGGCGGCCTCCGGCGCCAAGATCCTCCACCTGCGGTGCGTCGAGTACGCCCGCCGCTACGACGTACCGATCCATGTCCGCACCTCGTTCGACACCGTCGAGGGCACGTGGATCCTTCCCGACCACCGTTCAGGAGAGAACCCCATGGAGCAGGCGATCATCGCGGGCGTCGCCCACGACCGGTCCGAGGCCAAGATCACCGTCGTCGGGGTGCCCGACAAGGTCGGCGAGGCCGCCCGCATCTTCGAGACGCTGGCCTCCAGCGAGGTCAACATCGACATGGTCGTGCAGAACGTCTCGGCCGCCGCGACGGGCCTCACCGACATCTCCTTCACGCTGCCCCGCGAGGACGGCCAGAGCGCGATGGGCGCGCTCGCGCGGATCCAGGACGAGGTCGGCTACGACAAGCTGCTCTACGACGACCAGATCGGCAAGGTCTCCCTCATCGGCGCCGGCATGCGCTCCCACCCGGGCATCACCGCGAAGTTCTTCTCGGCGCTGGCCTCGGCGGGGGTCAACATCGGCATGATCTCGACCTCGGAGATCCGGATCTCGGTGATCGTCGACGAGGGTCAGATCGACACCGCCGTGCAGGCCACCCACACCGCCTTCGACCTCGACGCCACCGAGGTCGAGGCCGTCGTCTACGGCGGCACGGGTCGATGAGCGGGCTGCGCATCGGCGTCGTCGGCGCCACCGGCCAGGTCGGGGTGGCGATGCGCCAGATCCTGGCCGAGCGCAAGGTGCCGGTCGAGGAGATCCGCTTCTTCGCCTCCGCGCGCTCCGCGGGCCGCACGCTCGACTTCGAGGGCCGCGAGGTCGTGGTCGAGGACTCCGAGACCGCCGACCCGACGGGTCTCGACATCGCGCTCTTCTCCGCCGGCGCCACCGCGTCGCGGGCGCTCGTGCCGCGCTTCGTCGACGCCGGCGTGGTCGTGGTCGACAACTCCAGCGCCTTCCGCAAGGACCCCGCCATCCCGCTGGTCGTCTCGGAGGTCAACCCCGAGGCCGCCCGCGAGGTCATCGCCGCGCGGCGCGGGATCATCGCCAACCCCAACTGCACCACCATGGCCGCGATGCCGGTGCTCAAGCCGCTGCACGACGAGGCGGGCCTGGTGCGCCTGATCGCCTCGACCTACCAGGCCGTCTCCGGCTCCGGCATCGCCGGCGTCGACGAGCTGGCGGGCCAGGTCTCGGCGGCGGGGGAGGGGAGCCGCGAGCTGGCCTACGACGGCTCGGCCGTCGCCTTCCCCGACCCCCGGGTCTACGCCCGCACCATCGCCTACAACGTGCTCCCGCTGGCGGGCTCGATCGTCGACGACGGCCTGGGCGAGACCGACGAGGAGCAGAAGCTGCGCCACGAGTCGCGCAAGATCCTCGGCATCCCCGACCTGCGCGTCTCGGGCATCTGCGTGCGCGTGCCGGTCTTCACCGGCCACTCGCTGGCGATCAACGCCGAGTTCGCCGAGGCGATGACGCCGGCCCGTGCCGCCGAGCTGCTCCGCGACGCCCCGGGCGTCGAGCTGGTCGACGTCCCGAACCCGCTGGCGGCGGCCGGGCGCGACCCGTCGTACGTCGGGCGGCTGCGGCAGGACCCGGGCGTGGACGGCGACCGGGGCCTGGCCCTCTTCATCAGCAACGACAACCTGCGCAAGGGCGCGGCGCTCAACACGGTGCAGATCGCCGAGCTGGTCGCAGCCGGCCTCTGAGCGCAGCCCGCTCACGCACCACGCACGAGGGGCGGCACGGTCCACCGGACCGTGCCGCCCCTCGTGGCGTCTGCGAAGAGCTCAGTCGTCGGGGTCGATCAGCGTGGTGACCCAGTGGGAGAACAGGTAGGTCACGCCGGTGACCAGCGGGATCACGAGCACCATCCACCACTCCAGCAGGCTGTCGACGAGGAAGAGCAGGCTCACCACGCCGAGCAGGCCGATGGCCAGGAAGCTCGTGCTCCCGGCGTCACCGACGCGGAAGAGACGCAGCAGGGCCGTGCCCAGCACCACCATCGCCGCCATGATGGCCAGCAGCGCCAGGAAGCCGGGTCGGCCGCAGGTCGAGGTGCCGCGCACGGCCTCGCAGCCGGCCAGGGCCAGGGTCGTCAGGGCCACGGTGACGATGCCGACGACCAGACCGGTGACCGCGGCCGCCACGGGCCCGCTCACGGCCTCCAGGGCCGTGCCCAGGCCCGGACGGGGCGCCGTCGCGGGACGGGGCTCGTCGGCGACACCGACCGCGGCCGCGGTGGCCGGGGCGGTCGTCGGGGTGGGAGCCGAGGGCGCCGCCTGAGCGGCGGCGGGCCTGGGGGCCGCGGAGGGAGTCGCGGCCGGGGTCGGGGCAGGAGCCGGCGGCCGGGATGAAGGTGAGCAGCGTGCCCGACACGACGCCGGGCAGCGACAGCGGCCAGGTGACCTTGAGGA
>NZ_CAKASO010000074.1:0-6313 GCF_916862475.1 Nocardioides sp. Leaf374 | reverse complement strand
ACACGGGCCACGCAGTGACCGCCGTGGGCGACGGGGCCGACCTCGACCTCGAAGCGCTCGCCGACGCGGGAGCGTCCACGGGCGGCTCGGGGGCGGGCGGCGCGGGCGCGGGGGTGTCGGGTCATCGTCTCAGCTCGTCGGGGTGGCGCTCGTCGACCTGGCCTCGGCGCAGGTCTCCGGGTCGCACGCGGAAGTCGTCGGACAGCTGGCGCTCGCGGGCGATCTGCGAGGAGCGCAGCTGGTAGGGCACGGAGGTCACCATGACCCCCGGGGTGAAGAGCAGGCGGCCCTTGAGCACGAGCGCGGTCTGGTTGTGCAGCAGCTGCTCCCACCAGCGTCCCACGACGTACTCGGGGATGTAGACGGCGACCACCCCGCGCGGGTTGGAGCGGCGGATCTCGGTGGCGTACTCCACGATCGGGCGCACCAGCTCGCGGTAGGGCGAGTGGAGCACCTTGAGCGGCACGTCCATCTTCCGCTCGTCCCACTCGGCGAGCAGCTTGTCGGTGGCCACGGGGTCGACGGAGACGTAGATGCCCTCCAGCACGTTGGGCCGGGTCGCCTTGGCGAAGGCCAGCGCGCGCAGCGTGGGCTTGTGCAGCTTGGAGACCAGCACGATCGCGTGGACGCGGGTCGGCATGACCCGGTCCTCCTCGTCGGCGGCCAGCTCCGCGGAGACCTTGTCGTAGTGGCCGCGGATGCCGCGCATGAGGGCGTAGAAGAAGATCATCGCCAGGATCGTGATCCAGGCGCCGGCGAGGAACTTGGTGACCAGCACGATCACGAGCACCACGGCGGTGAAGCTGAGCCCGATGGCGTTGATCAGGCGCGAGCGCACCATGCGGCGCCGCTCGGCGGGGTCGCGCTCGGTCTGCAGCAGCCGCGTCCAGTGGCGGATCATGCCGAGCTGGCTGAGGTTGAACGACACGAAGACGCCCACGATGTAGAGCTGGATCAGCCGGGTCGTCTCGGCGTCGAAGGCCAGGATCAGCACGATGGCCATCACCGCCAGGAAGACGATGCCGTTGCTGTAGGCCAGCCGGTCGCCGCGCGAGCCGAGCGCGCGGGGGGCGAAGCCGTCGTTGGCCAGGATCGAGCCCAGCACCGGGAAGCCGTTGAAGGCGGTGTTGGCGGCCAGCACCAGGATGATGCCGGTGACCGTGACCACGAGGTAGAAGCCCGGCGGGAAGTCGCGGAAGACCGCCTCGGCGATCTGGGCGATGACGGTGTGCTGGTCGTAGTCGGCCGGCAGCGCCTGCCCGTCGCGGGTGAGCCGGTCGAGGTCGTGGGGGTCGACGTACTTCAGCCCCATCTGGCGGGCCAGCACGATGACGCTGACCATCATCGAGATCGCGATCATGCCGAGCAGCAGCAGCGTCGTGGCGGCGTTCTTGCTCTTGGGCCGCTTGAAGGCCGGCACGCCGTTGGAGATCGCCTCGACGCCGGTCAGCGCGGCACAGCCCGAGGAGAAGGCCCGGGCGAGCAGGAAGAGCAGCGCGAAGGTGGTGAGCGGGCCCTCGAGGCCCGGCTCGGGGGTGATGGTGAGGTCGGCGCTCTCGACGCGGGGCAGGTTGCCCGTGAAGAGCTGGAAGAGCCCGATGCCGCACATGCCGAGGATCGCGACCATGAACAGGTACGTCGGCGCCGCGAAGAAGCTGCCCGACTCCCGGATGCCGCGCAGGTTCATCGCCATCAGCAGCAGCACCAGCAGCGAGCCGAAGGTCGCCTCGTGGCCGCTGAGCGCCGGGATGGCCGACGCGGCGTACTGGGCGCCGGAGGAGATCGAGACGGCCACGGTGAGGATGTAGTCGACCAGCAGGGCGCTGGCCACCGTCGTGCCGGCCTTCGGGCCCAGGTTGACGGTGGCGACCTCGTAGTCGCCGCCACCGCTGGGGTAGGCGTGGACGGTCTGGCGGTAGGAGGCGATGACCGCCGCCATCACGATCGCGACGGCGATCGCGATCTTCCACGACCACATGTAGGCCGAGGCGCCGGCCAGCGAGAGCATGATGAAGACCTCGTCGGGGGCGTAGGCCACCGAGGAGAGCGCGTCGCTGGCGAAGACCGGCAGCGCGATGCGCTTGGGGAGCAGCGTCTCCCCCAGCTGGGAGCTGCGCAGCTTGCGTCCCAGCAGGATCCGTTTCGAGACGTCGCCAACTCCCACGCGACGGAACGCTACGGCACGCACGGCCCGGAGCCCTAGGCGATACGGTGACGGCGTGCACGTTGTGATCATGGGCTGCGGCCGCGTCGGCTCGACGCTCGCGCGCAGTCTCGAGGACCGGAACCACACCGTGTCCATCATCGACAGCGAGCCGGACGCCTTCCGGCGCCTCGGCCCGGGGTTCAACGGCGACAAGGTCACCGGCTACGGCTTCGACCAGGAGGTCCTGGAGAAGGCCGGCATCCGTCGCGCCGACGCCTTCGCCGCGGTCTCCAGCGGCGACAACTCCAACATCATCGCCGCGCGGGTCGCCCGCGAGACCTTCGGCCTCCAGCAGGTCGTCGCCCGCATCTACGACCCCGGCCGCGCCGAGGTCTACCAGCGCCTGGGCATCACCACCGTCGCGACCGTGAAGTGGACCGCCGACCAGGTGCTGCGCCGGATCCTGCCCGCCGGCGCGGAGCCCGACTTCCGCGACCCCAGCGGCACCATCCGCGTCGACCACGTCACGGTGCCCGAGTCGTGGATCGGCCACCGCACCGTGGCCATGCAGGAGCAGAGCCGCAGCCGCATCGCGTGGATCGACCGGCTCGGCGAGGGCATGCTGCCCTCGCGCGAGACGATCCTGCAGGAGGGCGACATGCTCCACCTGGTGATCCGCGAGGACAACGCGGCCCATGCCTACGCCGTGCTCGACCGAGGACCTGAGGAGCACTGACGTGCGAGTCGCCATCGCAGGGGCCGGCGCCGTGGGCCGCTCCATCGCCCGCGAGCTGATCGGCAACGGCCACCAGGTCCTGCTGATCGACAAGAACGCCGGCTCCATCAAGCCCGAGCGGGTGCCCGACGCCGAGTGGCTGCTGGCCGACTGCTGCGAGATGTCCTCGCTGGAGGAGGCCGGGCTGGAGCGCTGCGACGTGCTCATCTGCGCCACCGGCGACGACAAGGCCAACCTGGTCGCCTCGCTGCTGGCCAAGACCGAGTTCGGGGTGCCGCGCACCGTCGGACGGGTCAACCACCCCAACAACGAGTGGCTCTTCAGCGAGGCGTGGGGCGTCGACGTCAGCGTCTCGACCCCTCGCATCATGTCGGCCCTGGTCGAGGAGGCGGTGAGCGTCGGCGACCTCGTGCGGCTCTTCACCTTCCGCCAGGGCAACGCCAACCTGGTCGAGATGACGCTGCCCAGCGACTCGCCCTACGTCGGCAAGCCCTCGGGCCTCATCCCGCTGCCCGACAACTGCGCGCTCGTCACCATCCTGCGCGACGGCCAGGTCTACGTGCCGACCCCGGAGCAGCCGGTGGAGTCGGGCGACGAGCTGCTGCTGGTCGTGCCGGCCGAGCAGGAGGACGAGCTCGAGCGGCTGCTCGCGCCCTCCTCCCACGGCGGCTGAGCCGACCGGCGTACGCCGGGGCCGCGCGGCGCCCGGGGGCGGGCGGGGCTCAGGCCACGGCGGGCGAGACGGGCGTGCGGTTGCGGCCGAGCACCCACATCATCGCGCCGAGGGCGAGCAGCTGCAGCGGCCAGCCCAGCGCGATCTTGAGCACGCCGAGCGCGGCGACGACCGTGTCGACGTCCATGGCACCGGACTGGCCGGCCAGCCACAGCGGCAGCTGGAGGGCGACCCGCACGACGCACGGCACGGCCAGCAGCCACGTCAGCGTGGTGCACAGCCGCACGACCTGCTTGTCGGCGTGCCAGGCCGTGGGGTCGCCGGTGACGCTGCCGACCATGAAGCCCACCAGGGGCCAGCGGATCAGGCAGGTCAGCCCCATCGCCACGGCGTAGACGCCGTTGTAGATCAGGCCCGGCAGGAAGTAGGCCAGCGCCTGCTCGTCGGCGCTGCCGCCGTTGCGCGCCGAGATAGCGACGAAGAACCAGCCGATGCCGATGCCGACCAGCGCGTTGACGGCGAACTGCACCGTGGAGCGCTGCACGAGCCGCACCACCAGGGCCAGGGCGGCGGCCGCGCCGCCGACCGCGATGGCCAGGTTCAGCTCGCGCGTGGTCAGCCACAGGACGGTGAAGAGGAGGGTCGGCACGGCCGCCTCGACCATGCCGCGACGCCCACCGAGGGCCTTGGCCAGCTGCGCACGCACCACGGCCTCGACGCTCTCGACCCCGGGGTCGTGCTCGGGCTGGTCGACGGGCGGGCCGGGCTGGTCGGCGGACCGGGACAGGGGGTCGCCGGCGGGACGGAGCGGGTCGCTCACGGGATCAGCTCGTAGCGCGGGTTGTACATGACGCGCACACCGTCGTGGCAGCCGATGCGACCCTGCACCTGCATGGACACCCCCGGGGAGATCCCGACGATGCGGCGGCGGCCGAGCCACACGATGGTGATGACCCCGGAGCCGTCGAAGAGCTCGGCCTCCAGGGCCGGCACCCCGCCGCGCGGGCGCAGCGTCACCGTGCGCAGCGTGCCGCGCAGCACGACGCGCTCACGGTCGGGCGCGGCGGCGATCGTGTCGTGGCCGGGTTCGCAGTAGGTCTTGCGCAGGTCGCGGGCGTGCTGGTCGGAGCTGTTGGCCCACTTGCTGATGCTGCGGCGCAGCCGGCTCTTCTCACCCACGGGCGGTCTACTCCCCCGTCGGCTGGGTGAGCTGCTGGCCGGTCTCCTGGGCCGTGCGCTGGGCGGGCTGCACCTTGCGCGCGTTGTCGGGCAGCGAGACCGGCAGCGCCTCCCCGACGGGCATGGCGCCCTCGCCGCGGCGCACCGCGACCCGGGTGATGACGTGCTCCCAGTCGGCCGCCGTCTCCGGCTCGCGGGCGGGGCCCCCGATGAGGGTGGCGCGCAGCAGCCACCGCGAGCCGTTGACGCCGATGATGCGCGAGTGCTGCGTGCCGGTGCGGCCGTCGGGCAGCTGGGTGGCCAGCTGGCACTGCAGCTCCACGCCGAAGGGACCCTCGACCTCGGTGGCGGTGCCGCCGCGGCGGGTCATGTCGGCGGCGATCTGGGGCCTGACCTCGCTCCACAGGTCGCCGTTGCGGGGGGCGGCGAAGGCGCGCAGCTCCAGCGCCCCGTCGGGGCCGGCCAGCATGACCGCCTGCACCTTGCCGGTGGACTCCTCGACCTGCAGGCGCAGCTCGCGGTCGGCGCTCGGCTCGATGAGCAGCGAGCCGAGGTCGGCGCGGGTGACGCCGTCGTCGGGGAGGTCCTCGGCGTCGAAGGGGCCGCGGGCCGGCTCCTGGGGCTGCGACGCGTCGTCGAGCTCCTCGGCGGTGACCTGGGACTTGCGGCGGAACTTCACGAGAGCCTGCTCCTCGGTGGATCGTCTGGGTCGGCCCACCCGGCACCACCCCGGACGGGTGCGGCTGCGCGGTGGGCGCGCTGCGGAGGTGCGGCCCTGGGGTCAGCCCTGGCCGAAGCCTCCGGTAGAACCGTAACCCCCCTGGCCGCGCTCGCTGTCGGGGAGCCGGTCGACCTCGACGAAACGCACCCGCTCGACGCGTTGCACGACCAGCTGCGCCACCCGGTCGCCGCGTCGCAGCAGGATCGGCTCGCCCGGGTCGAGGTTGACGAGGAGCACCTTGACCTCGCCCCGGTAGCCCGCGTCGACGGTGCCCGGGCTGTTGACGATGGACAGGCCGTGGCGCGCCGCGAGCCCCGAGCGGGGGTGCACGAGCCCGACGTAGCCCTCCGGCAGCGCCAGCGCGATGCCCGTGGGCACGAGCGCGCGCTCGCCGGGGGCCAGCGTCACGTCGACGGTGGTCAGCAGGTCGGCGCCCGCGTCACCGGGACGGGCGTACGCCGGCAGCGCCAGGTCGGCGTCGAGGCGCACCACGGGCAGCTCGAGGTCACTCATGGCCCGGACCCTAGCCCCGCGCTGCGCCGGGCCGCGCCGCGCACGGCCCTCCCCGGTCGGCCCCCGCGCGGCTCGCACCCGCCCCAGGTCGCCGCGGGGCGGGCGGGAGTGGGAAACTGGGCCCCGTGACCCCGACCTACCGCGAGCGACTCGCCGTGCCCCTGCGCTGGTGGGTGCAGGGCACGATGCTCGTCGCCTCGCTCTGGCTGGCCGTGGTCGTCGCCGTGCCGGGCGTGGTGGCCTGGGTCGTCGCGGGCCTCTCGGTGGCCCTCATGGCCGCCCTCCTGCTCGCCTACGGCAACGCCGTCATCAGCGTCGCCGGCGGCGAGCTGCGTGCGGGCCGCG
>NZ_CAKASO010000073.1:0-7081 GCF_916862475.1 Nocardioides sp. Leaf374 | reverse complement strand
TCGCGCCGGTCGGTCGCGCCGGTCGGTCGCGCCGGGCCGGTCGGCCGCGGCTCGGTGCCACCACCCGCAGGCACCACACGCCGACACCACACCGCCGTCACGCCGGGCGCGAGGCCCGGCCACGGTCACGGGCCCTTCGCGGCCCGCTCGCGTCCCCGGTCATGACCCGGTCGCAGGTCCAGGTCAGGTCCTGACGACGACCCGACGACCAACCCCACGACGACCCGGGATCGGCGGTCGGGCCTCAGCCGACGGGCAGCGCGCGAGCCGGGCCGGCCACCTCGAGGAGCTCGCGGGCGTGCGCCAGCGCGGTGTCCGAGCCGGTGAGTCCGGCCATCATGCGCGAGAGCTCGCGCTCGCGCTGGGTGTCGTCGAGCACCGCGAGCCCCGAGCTGGTGACGGTGCCGTCGTTGGACTTGCTGACGACCACGTGGCGGTCGGCGTACGCCGCGACCTGCGGCAGGTGGGTCACCACGAGGACCTGGGCGTCGCGGGCCAGGCGGGCCAGGCGCCGCCCGACCTCCACGGCGGCGGTGCCGCCGACGCCTGCGTCGACCTCGTCGAAGACGAACGTCGGCACGGGGCTGGTGCCGGCCAGCGCGACCTCGAGGGCGAGCATGACTCGCGAGAGCTCGCCGCCCGAGGCACCCTTGTGCAGCGGGCGCGGCTCCGAGCCGGTGTTGGCCGCGAGCAGCAGGTCGACCTCGTCGAGGCCCGACGGGGCGTAGCGCAGCCAGCGCTTCCCGACCCGCAGCGGCGTGCCGACCCGGGCGGGGTCACCGGTCTCGGCCGGGGCCTCCACGGCGTGCTGCCTGACCTCGACGACGACCCGGGCGTGCGGCATGGCCAGCATGCCCAGCTCGCCGGAGACCGCCTCGGCCAGCCGTGTGGCGGCCTCGCCGCGCAGCTGCGAGAGCCGCAGTCCGAGGTCGGCGAGCTCCTCGCGCAGCTCCGCGCGCTCTTGGCGCAGCTGCTCGACGCGCTCGTCGGTGCCGTCGAGGTCCAGCAGCCGGCGCGCTGATGTCTCGGCCCAGGCCAGCACCTCGTCGATGGTCTCGCCGTACTTGCGGGTCAGCGCGGTCAGCGCGGCGCGTCTCTCGGACACCGCGGCCAGCCGTGCGGGGTCGACCTCGACCCGGGTGGCGTAGGAGGCCACGTCGGCGGCCAGGTCGGAGAGCAGGTAGGAGATCTCGCCGAGCCGGTCGGCCAGTCCGGCGGCCTCCGGGTCGTGGGCGCGCACCGACTCCAGCGCCGAGCGGGCGGCCGTGGTCGTCGCGAGCGCGTCGGGCGCGCCGTCCTCGCTCGAGAGCGCCTCCCGGGCCTGCTCGGCGGCGGTCCGCAGGGTGTCGGAGAAGCCCAGCCGGGTCTCCTCGGCGGCCAGCGCGACGTCCTCGCCCACCTCGGGCGAGACGGCCTCGACCTCCCCGAGCCCGAAGCGGAGCAGGTCGGCCTCGCGCGCCCGCTCCCGGGCGCTGGTGACGACCTCGACGAGCTCCGTCTCCACGGCCCGCAGCCGCTCGAAGCACGCCGTGTACGCCGCCGCGGCCCCGGCCACGGCGTCTCCGCCGAAGCGGTCGAGCGCGTCGCGCTGGGCCCTCGGCTGCAGCAGGCGGTGCTGGTCGGACTGGCCGTGCACGGCGACGAGGGGCTCGCTGACCGACGCCAGCGTCGAGACGGGCACCGAGGCGCCGCCCACGAAGGCCCGCGAGCGGCCCTCGGCCGAGACGTTGCGGGCCAGCACGACGTGGCCGTCCTCGACCTCGCCACCGGCGTCCTCCACCGACGTCGCGAAGCCGCCCAGGCCGTCGACCCTCACCAGCCCCTCGACCCGGGCCGAGCGGGCACCCGTGCGCACGGCGCCGCTGTCGCTGCGCCCGCCCAGCAGCAGGCCCAGGGCGGTGACGATCATGGTCTTGCCCGCTCCGGTCTCACCGGTGATGACGGTCAGGCCGGGACCGAGCTCGAGCGTGGAGGAGTCGATGACGCCCAGGGAGCTGATCCGGATCTCCTCAAGCACGGTCGTCTCCCTTGCGTCGCCTCTCCGCGGCGCCGCGCCAGCCCTCGACGGGCAGCCCGAACTTGGCCACGAGACGGTCGGTGAAGGGCGCCTCGTGCAGGCGCACGAGGCGCATCGGCCGCTCGCCGCGCCGCACCTCGACCCGCGCGCCGGGCGGCAGCTCGACGGCTCGTCGCCCGTCGCACCACAGCACGCCCGAGACGCCGGTGCGCGCCAGCACCTCGACGGCCAGCACCGACGTGGGGGCCACGACCATCGGGCGGGCGAAGAGGGCGTGAGCGCTGATGGGCACCATGAGCAGGGCCTCGACGCCCGGCCAGACGATCGGTCCGCCGGCGCTGAAGTTGTAGGCCGTGGACCCGGTCGGGGTCGCGCAGACGACGCCGTCGCACCCCCACCTCGACAGCGGGCGCCCGTCGACCTCCGCGACCACCTCGAGCATCCGCTCGCGCGAGGCCTTCTCGACGCTGGCCTCGTTGACGGCGTAGGTGCGGGTGACGACCTCGCCGTCGACGTAGACCACGACGTCGAGGGTCATCCGGTCCTCGGAGGAGTAGCGCCGGTCGACGATGGCCGCGATCGTCGACTCGACGTCGTCGTGCTCGGCCTCGGCGAGGAAGCCCACGTGGCCCAGGTTGACCCCCAGCACGGGGGTCTGGCTGGCGTGGGTGATCTCGGCGGCCCGCAGGATCGTGCCGTCGCCCCCGATCACGAGGGCCAGCTCGCACCCGGCGCTGGGGTCGCGGTGCAGGTCGGTGATCTCGAGGTGACCCGGGTGGCCCGGGTGCTCGTCGGCGGTGAGGCCCAGGTCGTCGGCCTCGCCGGCGAGCAGGCGCACGACGATCCCGTTGCTGGTGAGGGCCTTGCAGAACTCCAGGGCGACCTCGCGGGCCTCCTCGCGCCCGGTGTGGGTCAGCATGAGCACACGGCGCACCGCCGGGTCGGCGCTCGGGGAGTCACTCATGGCTCCACCCTCTCACCCGCCACCCCCGGCGGCGCCGCGGTGGTGACGACGGTGTGGATCGCGTCCTCGTCGACCGTGGCCGGGCCGTGGCGCAGCCAGAGGAAGAACTCCACGTTGCCCGAGGGTCCCGGCAGCTGGCTGGTCGTCACGGCCCGGGCCCCCCAGCCGCGCGAGGCCGCCGCGGCGGCGACCGACTGCACCGCCTCGGCGCGCAGCTCCGGGTCGCGCACGACCCCGCCCTTGCCCACCCGCTCCTTGCCCACCTCGAACTGCGGCTTCACCATCAGGGCCAGGTCGCCATCGGGCCGGGTCACCCGCAGCAGCGCGTCAAGAACCAGCTCGAGGGAGATGAACGACAGGTCGCCCACCACGACGTCCACCGGGTCCCCGACCAGCGGCAGGTCGAGCTCGCGGATGTTGGTGCGGTCGTGCACGACGACCCTCTCGTCCTGGCGCAGGGGCCAGGCGAGCTGGCCGTAGCCGACGTCGACGGCGAGCACCTGGGCCGCGCCGCGGCGCAGCAGCACGTCGGTGAAGCCCCCGGTGGAGGCCCCCGCGTCCAGGCAGCGCCGGCCCGCCACGTCGAGGCCGAGCGGCGCGAGGTCGTCCAGGGCGCCCGCCAGCTTGTGGCCGCCGCGCGAGACGTAGTCCGGTCGGTCGTCGGAGGCCTCCGCGACCACGATGGCCACGTCGGTGGTGACGCCGGTGGCCGGTTTGCGGGCGAGCGCGCCCGAGACCTTCACACGACCGGCGGCGATGAGCTCGCTGGCGTGCTCGCGCGAGCGGGCGTGGCCGCGACGCACGAGCTCCGCATCGAGGCGCAGTCGACGAGGGGGCACGGCGTCACGCCCCGCCGTCGGAGCGGGGCGAGGCCCCGAGCCCCGGACGCGGTACGCCGATCGCGCCGGGCCGCGGACCGGGCGCACCTGCCCGACCCGGCGACCAGACCCCGGGCCCCGGTCGCTCCGCCGTGACCGGCACGTCGCGCGCGGCGCCGTCCGCACCTGCGGCCGGGTCCGGGCCGAGCAGCCCGTCCACGTCGTCCAGCGCTCGGCGCAAGCGGTCGTGGGCGTCCTCGAACACCGCGACGTGCTCGGCGACGGGTCGCCCGTCGAGCCGGGTGACGGCCTCGACGACCTCGTCGACACCGGCCACCCCGGTCGGGGCGTGCTCCTCGCTCAGGGGGGCGCCGGCCCCGGGGGTGTGGCTCATGGCGCGAGGCTACCGTCGCTCCGCGCCCGGGGCCCGCAGCCGGTCGACGCCCACGGGTTCTCCGCCCGCGTCGAGGTGTTCCCACGCGGCGGTGGCGACCACGCGCCACCAGTCGTCCGGCGACCCGTCGCCCTCCACCACCAGGTCGGCGGCGCCGTCGACCTGCGCCGTCCAGCCGCCGCACGCCACCGTCGCGTCGTTCCGGGTGGGCTCCGGATGGGCCTGCAGCAGCCCGGAGAGGTCCGCCGCGAGGTAGGTCGGTCGCTCCCGGGGCCGTGCCGCCACGAGCTCGGCGAGGCCGGTCACACCGGTCATCACGAGCAGTGCGGGCATGTCGACGCCGACCGCGCCCTCGATGTCGGTGTCGAGCCGGTCCCCCACCATCAGCGGCGTGGCGCCCCCCACCCGGCGCACGGTCTCGTCCAGCAGCGGGCGGGCGGGCTTGCCCGCGACCACCGGGTCGACCCCGGCGAACCGGCTGAGCGTCTCGACCAGCACCCCGTGCCCGGGCGCCGTGCCGTAGGCCGTCGGGATGCTCATGTCGGTGTTGCTGGCCACCCACCACAGCCCGTCGCGCACCCGCACCGCGGCCCGCATGATGTCGCGCCAGAGCACGTCGGGGCCGTAGCCCGTGGCGAGCGCGTCGGCCTCGTCGTCGATGCCGACGGGCTCCAGGCCCTCCTCGCGCAGCGCCTCCAGCAGCCCGTCGGCTCCCAGGGCCGCGACACGCGCTCCCGTGCCCAGCCGGTCCACGAGCACCCGCGCGGCGGCCTGGGCCGACGTGACCACGTCCTCGCGCGCGGCGTCCACACCGAGCTCGGTCAGGTGAGCGGCCACGGTCTCGGGTGTCCGTGAGGCGTTGTTGGTGATGAAGGCGATGCGCTGGTCCCGCTCGCGAGCGGCTGCGATCGCCTCGGCCGCCCCGGGCACCGCCTCCCCACCGATGTAGACCACGCCGTCGAGATCGAGCATGGCCAGGTCGTGGTGGTCGCAGAGAGCTCGGTCGGTCCCACGCAGCATGGTGCACCCCTCGGTCGTGGCCGGCCCCGGCCGGCGGTCGTCACCGGCCCCGCGCGGGCCGGTGGGCCCAGCCTGCCCGGTGGTCCCTGGGCCGGCAGGCCCGCCCCCTACGATGCGCAGATGGAGCGCTCCGGCACGGTCACCCCGCCGTACGTCGCCGGACCCCTCCACCTGGGGCCCTTCCGGGCCCTGCGGATGGCGCCCCTGCGGGTGGGCGATCCCGCGACCGCGCGCACCTTCGGCCGCTCCCAGCGCAAGGTGCTCGACCGGCTGGCGCGCTGGGAGGAGCACGGACAGGTCGCGCGCGACCGGGTGCCTGCCCTCTACATCCACGAGTACACCGCCGCCGGCCTCACCGTCCGCGGCGTCGTGGGCGTGCTCGACCTCTCGCGTCGCGCCGTCCTCCCCGCCGAGCGCGCCGTGCTCCCCCACGAGGGCGTCCGCCCCGCTCAGGCCGACGACCTGGCCGACAAGCTGGCCGAGATCCGCCTCCACCCGGCGCCCATCCTCCTGGTCCACCGCGCCTCCGAGACCCTGCGCTCCCTGACGCGGAGCCAGGTGGCCCGGCGCCCCACCCACGCCTTCCGGGACCGCGTCGGGCAGGAGCACCGGCTGTGGGCCGTGACCGACCCCGACGAGATCGCGGCGGTCCAGCGCGAGGTGGCTCCCAGTCGCGTCCTCATCGCCGACGGGCACCACCGCTACGCCGCCTACCTCCGCCTCCAGGCGCGCGACCCCGGCGGCGCCGCCGACCACGGTCTCGTCATGCTCGTCGACCAGACCGACACCCCGCTCCACCTCGGTGCCATCCACCGTGTCGTCCAGGGCGTCTCCCTGCCGGAGTTGACCCGCGCGGTCACCAGCATCGGTGGCTCCGGCGAGCGCGTACGCCGCGCCGCCGCCCTCGACCACCTCGGCCCCGACCACCTCGTGGCCACCGACGGCGAGCACTGGAGCGCGCTGACCCTCCCGACCGGCTCCGGCCGCTCGGCGGTCGAGCTCCTGCACGAGGCCGTCCTGCCGTCGCTGCCGCGCAGTCCGCGCTCCGTGGACTACCACCACACGGCCGAGAAGGCGGCCGCGGCTGCTCGGCCCGGCAAGGCCGTGGCCGTGCTCCTGCCGGCGCCCGACGTGGACCACGTGGTCGCTGTCGCCGCCGACGACCGGCTGCTACCCGAGAAGGCCACGTCCTTCCAGCCCAAGCCGAGCCCCGGGGTGCTCATGCACTCGCTGCTCGACGGATGAGTCGAGCCTCGGCGACCTCGATCTCCACCCGCGACGAGGCCCCCGCCCCCTGACGGAAGAACCGGCGGCGCACCGCGCCGCGGACCTCCACGACGTCGCCGGGCGACCAGCGCGACACCGTCCGGCGCGTGCGCGCCGACCAGGCACTGCAGTCGAACGTGTCGACCTTCTGCCTGGAGCCGGCCACGCTGCCGGCACGGTCCACCACGAGTCGCACCGAGCAGACGGGGTCGCCACTCGGGAGCTCGCGGACCACCGCCTCGCCCGACACACGGCCGACGAGACGGACCTCGTTGACCGGCGCCACATCGTCCCCTGCGGGGACCGCTTCCTTCGTGCGTGCCATCACGCATCACCTCCGGCATCACCGTGGCGCGTTCGAGGCACGCGCACCGCGCCGCACCACGCAGGTGTGGACGGGCGACCGTCGTGATGCGCCTGGGGACGATCAGTGGGCCGTGCTGCCGGTGCGGCCCAACGGCTGTGAGGTCCTGAAATGGCTTGTGGGGCCACCCGGTAACAGGTGACCCCACAAGCACTAAGAATTGTCCGGCGGCGTCCTACTCTCCCACAACCTCTCGGTTGCAGTACCATCGGCGCTGAAAGGCTTAACTTCCGGGTTC
>NZ_CAKASO010000072.1:0-7231 GCF_916862475.1 Nocardioides sp. Leaf374 | reverse complement strand
TCGATGCCCGAGCCACCCCCGCTCGTGGTGTCGTCGCGACCCCGCGGTCGTCGGCCCCTGCTCGCGCTGGCCGCGGCGGTCGCCGTCGTCGCGGCCGGCGTGGGGGCCGCCGGGGGCTGGGCCCTCGCCGGCTCCGGACCCGACGCCACCGGCTCCCTCCCCGCCGCGGGCGGCGCACCGCAGACCCCCTCGGCCAGCCCCGACAGCGGCCCCACCGGCAGTCCTGACGGCGGGCCGACCGGGCCGAGCACCGGTCCCGAGCCGCGGCCGGTCGGAGCCGACCTGGCCCCGCTCGAGCGCCGCTTCCGCGACTCCGCCGGCGCGGTCGAGCTGGTCGACGTGCCCGGAGGCACCCGCGTCACCATCACCGCCTCCGGACTGCCCGAGCCCCGGCGCGGGGAGTTCTACGAGGCGTGGCTGCTCGACCCCGCGACCAACAAGATGCTCCCGCTCGGCACCCTCGGCCCCGACGGCTCCGCCGTCGTCGAGCTGCCCGCCGGGCTCGTGTCGGCCTACGCCGCCGTCGACGTCAGCCTCGAGCCCGACGACGGCGACCCCGCCCACTCCGTCACCTCCGCGCTGCGCGGCGCCTACGCCGGCCCGACCCGGGCCTGAGCGCCGCCGACCGGCTCCACCGGGCCCGACCGGCCCGCCCCGCCACCACCCAGACCACCACTCAGACCGACCCGCCAGAGAAACACCCACACAGGAGAGAAACCCCATGAAGAAGATCACCACCGCCCTCGCCGCCACCGCCGCTGCCGCGACCCTCGCCGCCGGCGCCCTGGCCCCGGCCTCCGCCGCCCCGTCGGCCAAGCCGCAGGGTGAGACCAGCCTCGCCGAGGTGCTGGCCGCCGACGGCAACCGCTTCGACCACAAGTCGCAGGACTTCGACGTCCTCGAGCGCGCCGTGCTCGCCGTGCTCAAGGCCAAGCCGGAGAGCCCCGTCGGCCTGCTCACCCAGGGCGGGGAGCGCGCCACCGCCTTCCTGCCCACCGACGCGGCCTTCCGCAACCTCGTGCTCAAGCTGACCGGCGAGCGCCCCGGCAACGAGCGCCAGACCTTCCGCCAGGTCGCCGCCGTGGTCGACGTGGACACCCTCGAGGCCGTCCTGCTCTACCACGTGGTCGCCGGCAAGACGCTGGTCTCGGAGAAGGTCGTCGCCTCGAAGGGCGAGCCCACCACCACCGCGCTGGGCGCGACCTGGACCGTGCGGGTCAAGGGCGGCGAGGTGCGCCTGGAGGACCAGGACACCAACGCCCGCGACCCCCGCGTCATCGCCCTCGACCTCAACCGCGGCAACAAGCAGGTCGCCCACGCCATCGACCGCGTGCTGCGCCCGATCGACCTCTGAGTCGACCTCCGGGTCGACCTCTGCGTCCGGCCTCCGAGTCGGACCTGATCGGCCGCTGAGCCTTGGGCACCCGCCCGCACCCACGACCGTCCGCCCCGGTGCCGCTGCGCCGGGGCGGACGGTCGTCGTACGCCGGTGGCCTCCTACTGATCGTTGAGCCCTCTGCCTGACCGTCATGACTGTCGGGTAGAGGTAGCAACGGTCAGTAGGACGCGGGCCGCGGGCCGCGGACCACGGGGTTGCGGGGCTGCGGCCGCCGGGGCTCAGGGTGCCAGGGAGGCCTCGGCGGGCAGGGCGAGGGTGAGCACGGCGTCCTCGATCATCGGGTCCTGCTCGACGTCGGCCTCCAGGCCCCGCAGGCGCACCGCGAGCGCCGACTCCGCGTCGTCGCCGACCAGGTCGACGGCGGCGACCACGAAGAGCCGCTGCGGGCCGACGTACTCGACGTGGAGGTAGGTGATCCGCTCGATCTGGGGGTGGGCCAGCAGGCTGCGCAGCACCCGGGCCTGCAGCTGCGGGCCGAGGCCCTCGCCGAGGAGGTAGGCCATGTTGCGCCGCATCAGGAAGACCGCGACCACCGCGAGCAGCACGCCGATGGCGATCGAGGCCAGCGCGTCCCACACCGGGTCGCCGGTGAGCTGGTGCAGGCCGATGCCCGCGGCGGCCAGCACGATGCCGACCAGCGCCGAGGCGTCCTCGAAGAAGACCGCGCGCAGCGTCGGGTTGGAGGTCTCGGCGACGTAGCGCAGCGGGTGCACGCCCCAGCGCCGGGCGTCACCGCCCACCTGCCGCGAGGCCTGCACGAACGACGTGCCTTCGAGCACCAGCGCCACCCCGAGCACGACGTAGTTGACGACGAACGACGCCTCCTCCTCCGTGCTGCCCAGCTGGGTCACGCCGTGCCAGACCGACACCACCGCCCCCGCCGAGAACAGCCCGAAGGCCGCCACCAGCGACCAGACGTACGTCGCGCGCCCGTAGCCGCGCGGGTGCTCGGCGTCGCGGGGCCGGCCCCCGGAGCGCTCGGCCACCAGCAGGAAGACCTCGTTGCCGGTGTCGGCCCACGAGTGCGCCGCCTCCGCCACCATCGCCGCCGAGCCGGTCACCACCGCCGCCACCGACTTGGCCAGCGCCAGCAGCGCGTTGGCCACCAGCGCGACCACGACGGTGAGCAGCGACTCGCCGCCGCCGCCCTCCCCCTCGCCGCGCGGAGGGCCCGCCGACGAGGTCGCGGACCGGTCGGTGGGCGGGTCGGTGGGCGGGTCGGTGGGCGGGTCGGTGGGCGGGTCGGTGGGCGGGTCGGTGGGCGCGGCGGTGGGCGCGGCGGTCGCCGCGGCGGTGGGCGGGGACGGCGCCGCGGTCGGGCGGGGCGGGGCCGGTGCGGGGTCGGCGACCGGCTCGGGGCCGCCGCGGGTGTCGCTCATGACTCCGTCGTACTCCTGCCGTCCTGAGCGCGACACCCCCGGGTGGGGTGGGGCGACCCGCCGGGCCCGTACCGTCGACGCCATGACCGCTCGCCCCTCGGCCCGCCCGTCCCGCCGCGCCGCGGCCCCCGCCCGCCCCGCGACGCTGCGTCTCGCGGCCGCGCTGGCCGCCGGCGCGCTGCTCGTCACCGGCTGCAGCTCCTCGGGCGGCGACGGGCCCGACGACGCCGCCGCGCCCTCCCCCGAGACGTCCTCCAGCGCCCCCTCGACCAGCCCCTCGACCAGCCCCTCGACCAGCCCCGGGTCCACCGCCGACGCGGGTGAGGGCAGCGGCGACTTCCCGCGCTACGTCGCCCTCGGCGACTCCTACACCGCGGCGCCGCTCGTGCCCGACACCGACCCGCAGGACGGCTGCCTGCGCTCCACGGGCAACTACCCCAGCCTCGTCGCCGCCGCCATCGACGGCACCGCGCTCACCGACGTCAGCTGCTCCGGCGCCACCACCACGTCGCTGGTCGGCGTGCAGGAGACCTTCGACGGCCAGGCGCGCCCGGCGCAGTTCGACGCGCTCACCGAGGACACCGACCTGGTGACCCTCGGCATGGGCGGCAACGACTTCAACCTCTTCGCCACCCTCATCGGCCGCTGCGGCCAGCTCGCCGCCGAGGACCCCGAGGGCTCGCCCTGCGAGGACGCCGACCTGGTGAAGGACAACGTCTTCCGCCAGATCCGCGGCCAGCTCGCCGCCGCGCTCACCGGCGTCCTCGACCGC
This sequence comes from Nocardioides sp. Leaf374, assembly GCF_916862475.1. NCBI lineage: Bacteria > Bacillati > Actinomycetota > Actinomycetes > Propionibacteriales > Nocardioidaceae > Nocardioides > Nocardioides sp. Leaf374. Next base: position 3,681 of record NZ_CAKASO010000072.1, on the reverse strand, counting down.
TCGCCCGACGCCCGGGTGCTGGCCGTCGGCTACCCCCAGATCCTGCCCGCCGAGGGCACCTGCCCCGACCGCATCGACCTCGCTGTCGGCGACTACCCCTACGCCCGCGACCTCAACGAGCGCCTCGACGCCGCCGTCGAGGGCGCCGCGAAGGACGCCGGGGTCGACTTCGTCGACGCCTTCGCCGCCACCGAGGGCCACGACCTGTGCGCCGAGGACCCGTGGATCAACGGGCGCACCACGCTCGAGGACGAGGCGCTCGCCTACCACCCGCTCGCCGCCGAGCAGGAGGCCGTCGCCGCCGAGGTGCTCGCCGTGCTGGGCCAGGACTGAGCCGCGGCCCCGATCGCCACTTACTGACCGTTGCGACCTCTACCTGACTGTCGTGACGGTCGGGTAGAGGTCGCAACGGTCAGTAACACGTGTCGCGGCCGGCCGGTCCGAGCCCGGGGCGGGTCGGGTCGGGGCGGGCCGGGTCAGAGGGTGGAGTGGACCTCGCGGCCGGCGACGTACGTCGCCGCGACGGGCATGGTGCGCAGCTGGGCCGCGGCCTCGGCGGGCGAGTCGCTGGGGGCCAGCGGGTCGCGGTCGAGCAGCACCAGGTCGCCGCGGGAGCCGGCGCCGACGGTGGGCTGGCCGTCGACGGAAGCGGCGAGCACCTCCTGCGGGGTCAGCGCCTGCTCGCCGTGCCACGCCTCCCGCTCGTCGGCGCTGCGGTGCACCGCGGCGGCCATGGCCAGCCACGGGTCCAGCGGCGAGACCGGGGCGTCGGAGCCGAGGGCCAGCTCGACGCCGTCGTCGAGCATCCAGCGGTAGGCGAAGCAGCGCGCGGAGCGCTCGCCCCAGATCTTCTCGGTCAGGTCGCGGTCGTCGAGCAGGTGGGCGGGCTGCACGCTGGCGCGGATGCCCAGCTCGGCCATGCGGCGCACGTCGGCGCGGTTGACCATCTGCGCGTGCTCGATCGAGCCGCGGGCGCCGGTCACGGCGTAGGCCTCGAGCGCCTCGGCGCAGGCGGCGTCGCCGATGGCGTGGGTGGCGACCTCGAGGCCGTGGGCGTGGGCGCGGGCCAGCAGCTCGCGCAGCTCCTCGCCCGACAGGTTGGGCTGCCCGGCGGGGTACTCCAGCCGGTGGGCGTCGCCGTAGGGCTCGCAGCACCACGCGGTGCGGGTGTTGAGGGAGCCGTCGCTGATGATCTTCAGCGGCCCCATCGTGGCGCGGTCGTCGCAGCCGGGCAGCGGGTCGCCGGTGCGCAGGCCCATGGCGATGACGTCGTCGAGGCCCTCGGCGTAGGTCGACATGCGCAGCCGCAGGAGGTCGCAGCCGTGCGACCAGCGCTCGGCCCACTCCGCGGCGCCGCCGGAGAACTCGTAGTCGACCAGGCCGACGATGCCCAGCGCGGCGGCGTGGTCGAGGGTGCGGCGGTAGGCCTCGGGCGAGGTGCCGTCGTCGCCGATGAGCGAGGACAGGCGCGCGTAGGCGCGGAACCACTCCGCCTCGCGCACCACCGAGTCGCGCACCGGCAGCGCGAGGTGCAGCAGCGCGGTGGTGTTGAGCCAGGCGTGGTGGGCGTCGCCGGAGATCAGCACCACGGGGGTGTCGCCGGTGACGGCGTCGAGCTCGGAGACGGTGACCTCGCGGTCCCAGCCGGCCGAGCGGTGTCCCCAGCCGATGACGGGCAGCTCGGGGTACTCCCGCACCCGCTCGGCCACCAGCGCCGTCGCCTGCTCCGGCGAGCGCGCCCCGGTGAGGTCGAGCCGCGCCGAGGTGAGGGTCCACTGGGCCAGGTGGACGTGCTGGTCCCACAGGCCCGGCGCCACCCAGCGCCCCGCGGCGTCGATCTCGCGGTGCTCGTCGTACGCCGTGGTCGGCGCGCTCAGCCGCGGCCCGACCGCCGTGACCCGGCCGTGCTCGACGAGCACGTCGACGGGGGCGTCGGGGGCCCGGTCGGTGCCGCGGTCGGCCGCGCGGACGGGCACGATCCGGGCGTTGCGCACGAGGAGGCTGCTCATGGGCGCCAACCGTAGGGAGGTCACGCACCCATCGCCGAACCGGCGACGAGGCGTGGACGGACGGCTCCGTCGCGGTGGGCCGGGGCGGCTCGGCGGTGCACCGCGCGGGGGCCGCGCAGGCGCGGCCCCCGCTCGGTGCAGGGGCTGCGCTGCGACCGCCGAGGTGCTGCGGGCCTGTGGCGGTGGTCACCGCCGGTCGGAGCCGCAGGCCCGCCGTACGGCGCGGCCAGGGGCGGTCCCGGGGCGGTCCTGGGGTGGCCCGGACCGGGGCCGGAGGGGACCGGCCACCCGCACCCGCCGGGTAAAGACCCTCACGGCGCCGGGGGCCGCGGGGCGGTTACGGTGTCGCCATGGGTCTCCGGGGTGCGCTCGTCGCGATGGCGCTGGCCGTCGTCGGTGCGCTCGCCGGCGGCCTGCTCGCGGGGTCCCGCAGCGACGCGCCCGCGGCCTTCGGCCCGCCCGTGCCGGTGGCCGCCGCCTCCCCGGCCGTGCCCACCGACCCGCCGGTCGAGATCTCCCCCGACCCCGACTACCCCGCGCTGGTGCGGGGCCTGCCCACCACGCGCGTCGTCGTCGGCACCGCCCCCTTCACGCTGTCGGTGCCGATCCCCGACGGCTGGGTGCGCAGCGACTCCGCGGCCGGCGAGTGGCGCTGGTTCCCCGGGCCGCCCGACGAGGTGAAGTACACCTACTTCCTGCGGGTGCGACTGATCGGCAACGACTACCAGAGCATCGAGAGCGCCCTCACCTCACGGATCGCGGCCCTGGAGAGCGCGACCGCGGTGGAGGACCTCGACGTGGAGTACCGCTCGCGCGACACCTTCGTCTCCACCTACGTCGAGGGCGGCTACAAGCGCGTCAGCTACGAGCGCTTCATCGGCACCGGCCCCGCCGACCCCACGGCCTACGCCTCCATCGCCGTCATCGGTCGCGAGTCGGACCGCGACGGGCTCAGCGCGCTGCTGGAGAAGGTCACCGCCGGCGCACGCGCCTGAGACCCGCCCTCGCCGTCGTCCCAGCGCCCCACCGGAGGGGACGTCATGCGCCCGGTGGAGTCGCATCCACCCCTCGTACGACGTCCGCGCCACCCCCGCGAACGCCACAGCCCCCGCGCCCTCACGCGCGGGCTCGGGCGCGGGCCGGCCCGACCCGGGCGCGGCGGGCCCCGGGTCAGAGCCCGTAGGTGCGGACGCTGTCGAGCACGCGGTAGGCCTCGGCGGTGGTGTCGCTGCGCACCTGCACCCACAGCAGCCGGTTGACCGCGACGCGCACGACCCGCTCCACGGTGACCCCGCCGGGGCAGCCGGTGTGCACGACGGTGCGGGTGGGGCGCCCGTCGACGGTGCTGGTGACCGGCTCCTGCGGGCTCTCGCACTCCGCGTGACCGGGCATGAGGGTCGGCAGGGCGTCGCCGGCCATCAGGCCGAGGAAGACCCCCTCCCCGTCGCTGTCGGGGTCGGTCCAGGAGGCGTCGGTGCCGACGGAGAGGGCGTCGTACGACGCGTCGCCCGCCGGGCCGGCCCACGGCTCGTCGGCCTCGGCGGCGTCCCAGCCGGCCGGCACCTCGACGGCCAGGCGGCCGGTGGCGTCGCTGACGGTGAGCCGCTCGGGGGCCCGGCCGTCGACCCAGGCGTAGCCCGCGAGGGCGCCGGCGCCGAGGGCCAGCACGCCC
>NZ_CAKASO010000071.1:0-8001 GCF_916862475.1 Nocardioides sp. Leaf374 | reverse complement strand
ACACGGGCCACGCAGTGACCGCCGTGGGCGACGGGGCCGACCTCGACCTCGAAGCGCTCGCCGACGCGGGAGCGTCCGCGGGCGGCTCGGGGGCGGGCGGCTCGGGGGCGGGCGGCGCGGGCGCGAGCGGCGGTGCCGATTCGAGGGCTCGTGCGGCATTGGCGCCGACCATCTCCTCGGCCAGTCCTACGCTCGCAGCTGCGAGGAAGCGGTAGGTCCGCCCCTGGGCGAGCTTGCGGGTCTCGCAGAACATGATCGGAACGTTGGGGAACCGGATCTGGCACTCGGCGATGCCGTCGGCCACGACACTCGGCCGGACGTCCTCCGGCATCCTGATCCTCACCCTGCCCGCCAGCTCTGTCACCGCAGGCGTCGTCGTGCTCACCTCGGCATCGGGTACCGCACCCTCCGCCACCGACTCGACCGCCAGGCGCAGGCCTGACTCACATCGCTGCCTGACATGTCGATGCCGTGTCGAATCTAGTCGCTCGTGACCGAGCCCGACCATGCTTACGTGCCGGGTCAGCACAGTCCGGGGCCAAAGGGTGTTAGGCCGGGGCACGCAGCAGGTGGCCGGAGAACACTCCGCGCCCGGTACGAACCGCCACGGTCCCCCAGGCGAGCAGGAGACCGGCGTAGAAGAGCACTGCAGCGACGACCAGGAAGTGCGCACCCGTGATGGCGGCCAGTCCTGACGTCCCGGTGACGACGGTGCCGACTGGGAAGGTGAAGGACCACCAGGTCAGCGAGAAGGGCATGCCTGCTCGCACGGTGCGGATCGTGATGGTGATCGCGAGCGCGAGCCACAGCATGGCGAATCCCCACATGGGTGCCCCGTAGACGAGCCCCATGGCCTCGAAGGCGCGCCCGTACGGTGCGGGGTAGACGTCGGTCGCGGTTGCTCCAAGCGTGTGCGCGGCGGTGATCGACTGGCCGAGCGGGCCGAGCACGATCCACAGCGTGGGCACCGCGGCCGCGGCCCCGACCTTGTGGTGAACCATCCGACTCCAGATCATCGTGATCACGACCAGGCTGGCGACGATGGTGAGACCGAACATCATCGTGCAGGCCAGCTGCATGCTGAGCTGCCACTGACCGGCGGGCAGGTGGGGCAGCAGCAGTGGGCCGGTGGCCGCGCTGACCATGGGCGGCACGATCGGCATCAGCCAGCCTCCGAAGGCGGCGTCCGGCTTCACCTCGTGGGTGGTGAAGGCCTTGTACGGCACGGCCACCGCGGTCCAGAGACCGAGCAGGGTGCCGGCGGTCCAGAGCACGAAGTCGATCCCCACGGCTGTGCCCTGGCCGACCAGCGGCTGACCGACCAGCAGCGCACCTGCACCGACGGTCATCAGCGCCATGGCCGGGGCGCCGTAGAAGTGCGACATCACCGGGTTGTCGAGGTGTCCCCGCGCGGCGCGGGGGTGCTGCGTCCAGTGGATGAGCGTGGCCGTGCTGATGACGACGAGCAGGACCACGTCGAGAACCCACACAGTCCGTGCGAAAGGCAGAAGGCCGGGGACCTTGACGGGCAGGGTCGCGGCGGCGTTCGCGACGATCCCGGTGCCCATCACTGAGGCGAACCAGTTCGGGCCGATGAATCCGAACGCGGGCTGTCCCTCGAGATCGGTCAGGAAGGAACGACGATCCGCGGGGCGCACGCTGGTGCTGGCGCGGGCTTGGAGAATGCTCATGACGTCAGTCTGCGAGCGCGCAGCGTGGGTCAGTAGTCCCCGCCGAGTTGTGCATCCACAACCAGCGCTTGTGACTGACGGTAGGTTTGATCTGTGTCCTCTCCCCATCTTCCCGACCTCGATGGACTGCGGCTTCTCGTGGGAATCGCCCGCTATGGCAGCATCGGTGGTACGGCCCGCGCCAACGGCATGAGCCAGCAGGCCGCGTCTGAACGCGTGCGGGCGATGGAGGCCCAGACCGGGCTGACGCTTGTGCGACGCGGCGCACGTGGATCACAGCTCACCGAGGCCGGCGTGGTCGTAGCCGAGTGGGCGGCGAGGTTGCTCGATCTGGCCGAAGAGGTCGACATCGCGATCGAGGGGTTGCGCGGCGACCGTAGTCGCGAGCTCGTGGTGTGGGCGAGCATGACGATCGCAGAGAGTCTGATCCCCCGCTGGCTGGTGCAGCTGCGACAGCGACAGCAGAGCGAGGGCTACCGGGCGACGTCAGTGAGTCTCCATGCCTCCAACAGCCGCGACGTGGTCGAAGCGGTTCGCGCAGGAACGGCCCACGTGGGCTTCGTCGAGGGAGTCGAGGCGCCGGCGGCGGTGCGGTCTGTCATCGTCGCCCAAGACGAGCTCGTCCTGGTCGCGGCGGCCGGCACGCCGTTGAGTCGACGACCCACCCCTCTGTTGCCCGAGGAGGTGGCAGCACTTGCGCTGACCAGTCGTGAGGAGGGCTCGGGCACCCGCGAGGTCCTCGAGATCGCCCTGGCCAAGCATGGCTTGGTGGTGGACGACCCGGAGGTGGAGCTCACTACCGCGACCGCTGTACGTGAGGCGGTCCTTGCCGGTAGCGCGCCGGCGTTCCTCAGCCGTCGCGTCGTCGCGCACGACGTAGCCTCCGGGAGCCTGAGTGTCGTGGCGGTCTCGGACCTCGATCTGAGACGGTACTTCCGCGCCGTCTGGGTCGGAACCAAGAATCCGCCTGCGGGCGCGGTGCGTGATCTCGTGGCGATCGCGCGGACGACCGAACGCTGACCAGAGCCCCTGCACGACGAATTGGTAGACCACCAGCAAGGGTTCCGAGCACCACGAGCAAGCCGAGCGAGGCCTGCTGCTCGCCGGCTTCGTGGTGTACCCCCACAACACGGCCTTGTGTCCCAGCTTCGCGGACGTGTAGGCGCGAGCAGGCGGCTCGGCCGCGCTCGGCATAGGATTTCGCTCATGACGTGGTCGCCTCATGCCCGCGACGAGCAAGCGCTCCCACTCCCGGTGGTCGCCGGCCTCGTGCGCCCATGCATCGCTACAGGTGTCGCGCCCGTGGGCTGGAACTGACTGCGTGCGACCAGACCCCGCAAGCAAGCGAGCCCGCGTCCATGACACCCCGGTCCGCCGTCTGAACGAGCTGGTCGAGCGGTGGCGGCTGGGAGGTTCGACCGGTTCCAGGTTCGTGCCTTGGTTCGACCCCGACGGCGCGGGCACCAGCGCTCGGGTCTTGCTGCTGATGGAGGCGCCCGGCCCCAGGACGGTCGCGGCGGGCGACCTGGGCTTCAGTTCGCTCGACAACGACGATGCCACCACCCGACAGGTCCGTCGGGCGCTGAGCCCTTCCGGGCTCGACCCGGCGCACTGCCTGCGCTGGAACGTCGTCCCCTGGGCGTTGACCAGCTCTGGAGGTCGACGCCGCAGCCCCCGGGTCGATGACCTGGAAGATGCCCGGCCCGCCTTGAGTGCGCTGCTCGCCGAACTGACCGACCTCCGGGTGGTGGTCCCCTTCGGCAGCGCGGCGCTTGAGGGCTGGATGCGGTACCTCACGCTCACCGACCATCCGGTCGTCATCCCCACCCTGGCCGTTCCCCATCCCTCACCTGTCAACGGACACCGGCGCCAGGAGGCCCTCCAGCGAACCACCACCGCACTGGAACGAGCAGCAGATCTCTGCCGGTGAACGGCCCACTCCCTGGTGCGAGGACAACTGCCGTCAGCTTCTGGTAAGTATTTCGACCGGCAAGCGACCTAGTGTGGCGGACATGCTCAGAAGCCTCACGCGAAGCGCAGTGGCACCGGTCGTCGTGCTGGCCCTCACCAGCTGCGGAGGGGCGCCCCAAACGGCCGGCAGTGCCTCAGCCGGCGGCTCCTCAGGGCAGACGATCGTCGTTGCCGACGCCCCGGCGCTGAGGTGGGGCGAGGGAGACTACGGAGTCGTCCTCGCACATGGCGCTGCTTTCGACGCGGCCAGTTGGGAGGAGCAGGCCGTCGCGATCGCCGATCAGGGGGCGAGCGTGATCGCTGTCGAGGACATCGACCCCGATGCGATTCGCGACGCCGTGGAACAGCTACAGGGCGAGGGAGTCGCCGACGTTGCGCTCGTCGGGGCCAGCGCTGGGGCCGACGCCATCCTCGATCTCGCGAGCCAGGACCCAGAGCTGGCCGATCAACTGATCCTGCTGTCGCCGAACGCAACGGTCGAGGGGCTCGGGGAGGAACCGAAGCTCTTCGTGGCCAGCAAGGACGAGCCGGTGGCCCACGTCTCGACGGAGTCGGCCGAGTCTTCGCCCGGTGAGGAAAACGCGGTGATGATCCTTCCGGGCTCGGCCCACGCGCAGAACATCTTCGCCACCGACCAGGCCGGACCGGTCCTCGACGCGATGCTCCAACGCCTCAAGCGCTTCGCTGCCCCGTGAGCCCCCACGGAGCCGTCGTGCACGGCGCGACACGGTGAACCGATCCCGAGAGCGCGTCGTACCCAGGCTCGTGAGATCGCTACGCCCGGGCTCGCGGGCACCCGGTAGGACGGCCGAAGCCGACGAACGGGTGCTGACCGAGCTCTACCTACGACACGGAACGGCGCTGATGACCTTCGTGCTGCGCCTGGTCGATGACCGCGGCCGGGCCGAGGACGTCGTGCAGGAGACGATGCTGCGCGGCTGGCGCAACCTGGACAGGATCGATCCGAGTCGCGGTGAGCCGCGGGCCTACCTGTTCGCGGTGGCCCGCAACCTGGTCATCGACCTGTGGCGCGCCGACGAGCGCCGCCCACGACTGATCGGCGACGACGACACCGTGGCAGCCCAGTCGGTCGGTGACCGCGCCGACGCGCTCGTCGACGCCTACGTCGTCGAGCAGGCACTGGACCGGCTCTCACCCGAGCACCGGGCCGTGGTCGACGAGCTCTACTACCGCGGCGCCACCGTCACCGAGGCCGCCAGCACCCTCGGGCTCCGCCCCGGCACCGTGAAGTCACGCTCGTACTACGCGATCCGCATCCTGCGGACCGCATTCGAAGAGATGGGAGTCGAGCGATGAACCAGCACGAGGAGGACCGCGCCCACAACCGGCTGCGCGACCTGCTGGGCCCCTACGTCCTGGGCGGTCTCGACGCCGACGACCGGGCCCGGCTCGAGGCCCATCTCCCGGCCTGCGCCTCGTGCCGCGACGAGCTCGCGACGTACGCCGGGCTGCCGGCGCTGCTGCGGGCCGGGGCGCCGTCATCAGCACACCGCGAAACCTCCGATGCTGCCTTGGGTGACGCGATCGGAGCCCTGCGGACCCGTCGTCGACGTCGCCGGCTGCTCCTCACCGCTGCCGCCGCGGTCGTGCTGGTCGCGGGAGCGGGTGTCGGCACGGCGGTGGTCCTCGAACCCGACGCACCCGTCGCTACGACTCTCGCCCTGAGCGCACCGGCGGGAGCGAGCGCCACCGGTGCGGCCTCCCTGAGCGCCAAGCCGTGGGGCACGTCGGTCGAGCTCGACCTGCGGGGGCTCCCACAAGACGAGCAGTTCGTCGCCTGGCTGGTCTCACCCGAGGGAGAGCGCCAGCAGGTCGCCACCTGGGGATCGACCGGCAATGGCGAAGCGCACGTGACCGGGGCCTCGGCGTTCGCCACGCGCGATGTCGCCCAGGTTCGAGTCACCGACTCCGACGGTGGTCTCGTGATCTCCGCCACCACTCGGTGAACCGATCCGCCGAAGACGGCGTACCCCTGCCCGACACCCGACGAAAGGGACCCACCATGAACAAGACCACCACCGCCCTGACCGCCCTCACCACCCTCACCGTGACCGCAGCACTCGCAGGCACCTACGCCGCCACCACCGGCAGCGCCTCCGCCACCTCCGGGCCAGGGCACCGCGACCGCCATGACGCGGCCAAGTCCGTGGACGTCGAGATCCTCGCCCCCGCACGCGGCGACAACGCCGGCATCGCCGGAGCCGGGTGGTTCGTCGACCTCGACATCGAGTTCGACGACACCTCGCTCGCAGGCACCGGCTTCACCGCCAGCCAGTTGACCGGGCCGGCCGCGCACAACAACACCGCTCCCTTCCCCGGGAGCTTCTCGACCGGTGCCGACGACCGGATGCCCGGCCTGGTCGTGCTCACCAGCACCACCAACAGCACCCTCCCCGGCTTCTCCGGGCCCGGCACCAACCTGGCCAACCTGTTCAACCTCACCGGCGTCACCGACCGCTCCGAGAACGACGTCGAGATCTGGGACACCTGGATCGTCGGCGCCCCGATCGCCGGCAAGGACGTCACCACCACGTTGACCGTTGCCGTCATCGACGACCTGAACCACGACGGCATCTACAACGACGCACCCGCCGTCGTCACCGACCAGAACGCCGACGGACGCATCGACCGCCGCGACCTGGAAGCCATCGGCGTCGCCTCCAAGGTTGAGACCGTGGACTTCCGCATCAACGGCGCATCCTGAAGGAGATCCGAGCGCTCTCCCGTCATCGCGCACCGATCATCACCTCGGACATGACTCGTCGGTCGAGCGGACCACCCTGGGGCAGGCAGAATCAACGAATGCCGACACCCCACCTGGAGCCACGATGACCGCCCCGCCAGTCACTGGCGCCATCCCCACCTGGGCATGATCACCTCCGTCATCACCGGAGCGGTGGCCGGCGTGGTCATGGGCTACGCGCTGCAGCGGGGGCAGCTGTGCTTCCACTCCGCGATCCGCGGCTCTTTGGACGGCCGGTTGCTCCTGGTCCGAGGCTGGGCCCTCGGCGTGGCGCTGGCCTCGGTGGGCCTCGCGCTGCTACTGCTCCTTCCGGGCGCCAGCGGCCTCAACCAAGGCTTGGCTTTCCGTCCGGTGGCGAACGTGACCGGCGGGTTGATCATCGGCATCGGAATGGTCGTGGCCAAGTCATGCGTCTCGGGCTGTTCTACAAGCTGGGCTCAGGCATGCTCGGTGCCCTGGCCGGGCTGACCGGCTGGGCAGCGGGTGAGCTGATCGCCCGCCAGCTCACGCTGCCCGGGCCGACCGTGCTTGCGGGTGGCGAGGCCGCCACCATCCCCGGCCTGCTCGGGGTGCCGCGCCTCGGCGTGGCCGTCCTGCTCCTCCTCGGCGTCGCGATCGCTCTCCGGCTTCGGCCGGGTCGTGAGTCCCCGGCCCACGACTGGCAGTGGGGGTGGCGACGGATCGGAGTGGGCCTCGGGGTCGCGATCACCGGCGGATGGGCCTTGGCGGGCCTGGGCGGCGCCAGCTTCGGCCCCAGCTCTGTCGGTGCCGTCGCGAGCATCGCCGGCGGCTCCCCCACCAACTACTGGTTGATCACGTTCCTCCTGGGCATCGTCGCGGGTGGCACCCTTGCGGCTCGTATCGCGGGCGGGTTCTGGGTCCGTGGCGAGGAGCCGGTCCGCTACGTCCAGCTCGCGGGCGGTGGGCTCCTGCTCGGGTCCGGAGGCTGGATCGCTGGGGGCTGCAACCTCGGCCACGGACTCTCCGGAGTCGCCCAGCTGAACGTCTCCTCGCTCGTGGTGGTGGCAGCCATGGTCGCCGGGGTCTGGGTCGCGGGGCTCGGCGCGAGCCGAGTCGCAAAGCGGTCGTCGACCGCTGGTCGATAGCACCTGGGTCTGCTGCACCATCCGGTGACAGGATGACGGCCCCATGGGTTGGTGACACGATTCAGTGCAGCAGACCCGTTCGAGTCGCTGCCCAATCACGGCCAGACCGAGGCCATCGAGTCGAGCGAAGGTGGTCAGGTCAGGGCGGCCGAAGCCGGCCGGCGGGGTAGCGTCGGGCACGTCGAGGTCTTCCAGATGGTGAGCGTCAGAACTTCCATCTTCGGAAGACCTCGACGCCTACCTGGGGACCGACGCGCCAGCCCGGCCTACACCCTCATCTGGGAAGAGCCTTCACAGTGAGCCCAAAGCGAGCCTCAGGGCCGGTTCCGAGGGATCGACCTCGAGGACCCAAATCGCATCACCGCAGGTCAGAGTCGGTTTTCGTCAACAGCGCGACGCACTCGACGTGGTGCGTCATCGGGAAGAGGTCGAAGGCGCGCAGCGAGGTGAGGTGGTAGCCGTGCTCGGC
>NZ_CAKASO010000070.1:0-8102 GCF_916862475.1 Nocardioides sp. Leaf374 | reverse complement strand
TCCGCCGGGGTGCCCGGGGGTGCCGACGGTGCCGCCCGGGCCGCCCGTGCCGCCCGCCGGTGCGTCGCGGTCGAGCACCGGCACGGCCACCGTGTCGGGGGAGGCGGTGGGAGCGGCGCCCGCGTCGTGGGCGGCCAGGGCCAGGGCTGTCGGGCCGGTGAGACGCACCGGACCGGCCGGTCGCGGGGCCTCCGCGTCGTCGCCCTCGCCCTGCCGGGGCAGCCAGGAGGTGGGCTCGGGCACGGGGCGCGAGCGGTCGGGCCCGAGCAGGGCCTCGATCTCCTCGGGGTCCCACACCTCGGGAGCCGTGTCGCCGGGTGCGGCGACGGCGGCCGACGCGACGCCGGGGGCGGGCCGCACGGGGGAGAGGTCCTCGGTCAGGTCGGCGTCGTCGGCGACACCGGCGGCCAGCGCGTGCTGCACGCGGTGCAGCTGGTGCAGCAGGACGCCCGCGTCGGCCGGTCGCTGGCTGCGGTCGCGCGCCGTGGCGCGGGCGACCAGCGCGTCGACGTACGGCGGGATGCCCGGCACCTGGCGCGAGGGGGCGGGCACGTCGGCGTGGACGTGCTTGTAGGCCACCTGGATCGGGGTCTCGCCCTCGTGGGGCTTGCGACCGGTGAGCAGCTCGTGGAGCACGACGCCCACGGCGTAGACGTCGGCGCGCGTGTCGGAGCGGCCGTCGACCACCAGCTCGGGGGCGAGGTAGGACACCGTGCCGATGAGCACCCCGCCGGTGGCGGTGTGCTGGGTGTCGGCGCTGACCGCGCGGGCCAGGCCGAAGTCGGCGACCTTGACGACCTCGGCGCCGGTGTGGGGGTCCTCGGCGATGAGGACGTTCTCCGGCTTGACGTCGCGGTGGATGATCCCGGCGCGGTGGGCCGCGGCGAGGGCCGAGACCACCGGCTCCAGCAGCGCCAGCGCGCGCCCCGGCGGCATCGGGCTCTCCTTGGCGACGGTGTCGCGCAGGGTGTGGCCGGCCACCAGCTCCATGGCCAGGAAGACCACGCCGTCGTCGTCGCCCTGGTCGTGCACGGCCACCACGTGGGGGTGCGAGAGCCGGGCCGCGGCCCGCGCCTCGCGCACGAAGCGGGCGGCGAACTCCTCGTCGTCGCCCAGCCCGGCGTGCATGATCTTGATCGCCACCGTGCGGTCCAGGCGCAGGTCGAGCGCCTCGTAGACGCTGGCCATGCCGCCCCGCGCGATCCGGGCGCCGATGCGGTAGCGACCGTCGAGGACACGGCCGCCCATGGGGTCGCCCGTCGACGCCGTCGAGCCCGTGGGCACGGGCGCGGCGTCGTGCTGCGGCTGCCGTCGTGTCGGCACAGGCGACCCTCCTGCGGTCCGGACGGGGAAGGATCCGGGCTCCTCATCGTACGGTCTGCCCCGCCGGGGGCCCGGGTGCGCGCCCGGTGCGGCGTGGCGCGGGCGTCGGTTCCGGCCCGGTCGTGGCGCGGCGGCGCACGGCGTTTCGCCTCCCCAGGACCCAGGTGGAACCATGGTGGCCATGAGCGAGAGTGCGGGCCCGACCCCGGGCGAGCTGAGGCTGGCCGACCACGACCTGTCGGTGCTGGTGCCCACGTGGTGGGACTGGGCGACCGCCGCCCGCGAGCTGGGCGTCACGGTGGCCAAGGTGCGCACGATGATCCGCGACCACGAGCTGGCCGCCGCGGTGCCCTACCCCGGCGCGGGCCAGCAGGTGCCGGCCGACCTCGTGCAGGACGGCTTCCCCGTCAAGGGCGTGCCCGGCCTGCTCACCGTGCTCCACGACGGTGGCTACGACGACCGCGAGATCATCGCCTGGCTCTTCCTCGACGCCGACCTGCCCGGCCGCCCGATCGACGCGCTGCGTGAGAACCGCGGCTCCGAGGTCAAGCGGCGCGCGCAGGCGATGGCCTTCTAGGGCCGGTCGACCGCCGCCGTGGTCTACCGCATCCCGAAGGTCGAGGAGCACCGCCGGCCCCACCCCACGGGCCTGGCGGCGATGGTGGCCGTCGTGGCGCTCGCCGTCGGCATCTGGCTGCTGGCCGGTCGCGACCCCGGCACCTCCACCGGCGCGGGTCCCGAGACCACCGACCCCGCCAGCGGTCTGCCCTACGTCGACCTCGACCGGCTCCCGGACGAGGCCATCGACACCCTGCGGCTCATCGACGCCGGTGGGCCCTACCCCACGCCCGGCGACGGTCGCACCTACCGCAACCTCGAGGGCCTGCTGCCGCTCGAGGTCGAGGGCTACTACTCCGAGTACGCCGTGCCGCTGCCCGCCGACTCGCCTGAGGTCACGGCCGACGCCGCCGACGGGACGGCCGACGGGGCCAGCCCGCGCCGCATCGTCGTCGGCGAGGGCGGCGAGGAGTACTGGACCCCCGACGGCTTCGAGTCGCTGGCCCGGATCCGCACCTGAGCCGCCGCCGGTCCTGCCGGCGGCCGCGTCCTACTGACCGTTGGGACGACTACCCGACCGTCACGACGGTCAGGCAGTGGGCGCAACGGTCAGTAGGACGCGCCGCCGGGCCGCGCAGCAGGTGCGGTCGGCCTCAGGTGCGCCGCTGGGTCGCGGCCACCGCGAGGTCGCGGAGCACCTCCTGGGCGCGCGGGTCGAGCCCGGAGGCGGCCAACGCGCCGGTCGCACGCTCGGTCAGGTGGCCGATGACCTCCTCGACCTGGTCGTGCGCGCCGGAGTCGGTGATGACCTCGCGCAGCCGCTCGACGGCCGCCGCGTCGAGCGGACGGCCCAGCGAGCGGTCGAGCAGCGCGGCCTCCTCGGGCGCGGCGGCGTCGAGGGCCAGGGCCACGAGCACGGTGCGCTTGCCCTCGACGAGGTCGTCGCCGGCGGGCTTGCCGGTGGTGGCGGGGTCGCCGAAGACCCCGAGCAGGTCGTCGCGCAGCTGGAAGGCCTCGCCCAGCGGCAGCCCGTACGCCGTGAGCGCCGCCAGCTCCTCGGGGCCGGCGCCGGCCAGCGCGGCCCCGACGTGCAGCGGCCGCTCGATGGAGTACTTGGCCGACTTGTAGCGCAGCACGGTCATGGCCGCGTCGACGTCGGCGCGCCCGCGGGCCTGCACCGAGACGTCGAGGAACTGCCCCGCGATGACCTCGGAGCGGCACAGGTCGAAGACCTCGAGGGCCGGCACGACGCGCTCCAGCGGCAGGCCGCAGCGGCGCAGCAGCTCGTCGGCCCAGGTGAGCAGCAGGTCGCCGAGCAGGATCGCGGCGGCGGCGCCGTACTGCTCGGGGTCGCCGGTCCAGCCGGCGCGGCGGTGCTCGGCCTCGAAGGCGCGGTGCGTGGCCGGGCGCCCGCGACGGGTGTCGGAGGCGTCCATGAGGTCGTCGTGGACCAGGGCGCTGGCGTGCAGGAGCTCCAGCGCGGCGCAGGCCCGCAGCACGGCCCGCTCGGTCTCGGGCGAGGGGTCGGGCTCGAGGGCGCGGAAGCCCCACCAGCAGAAGGCCGCGCGCAGCCGCTTGCCGCCGGCGACGAGGGCGCGGGCCTCGTCGAGCAGCCGGGTGGCGTCGGGTCCGACGGGTGCGAGGCGGGTCACCTGCTCCTCGACGTGGGCGTCGAGCGCAGCCTGCACACGGGCCCGGAAGCCGCTGCCGTCCCACGGTGCGCTCTCCAGCGCTGCCTCGGCACCGTCCGTCGACCCGTCGTCGGCCTGGTCGGGGAGCCGGTCGGGTCCCTGGTCGGGTCGCTGGTCGGGTCGGTCGTCGGTCGGGCTGGCCTCGCGCGCGCTCACGCCACGACCCTAGGCGGTGGGTCCAGGTCGCGCGCGCCGGCCCGGCGCGGGGGCCGCAGGGGGTCCGACGGGGCCCTCCACCGGCCCGTCGGGCGGCCGTCCGCCGCCCGTCCGCCGCCTGTCCTGGTCCCGTGGAGGTGGACAGCGCCGGGTCCGCAGACGGGGCGAACCTAGACTGGGCGGCATGACCGACGGCCGTGGACGCTCCCTCGCAGACCTCATCCAGCGGGGCGAGCGGTCGTTCTCCTTCGAGTTCTTCCCGCCCAAGGACGCCGCCGGCGAGGAGCAGCTGTGGCAGGCGGTGGCGACCCTCGAGGCCTACCGTCCCACCTTCGTCTCGGTGACATACGGCGCCGGCGGGGGCACCCGTGACTCCACGGTGCGCATCACCGGCCGCATCGCGCGCGAGACCTCCCTGCTGCCCATGGCCCACCTCACCTGCGTCGGGCACACCCGCGGCGAGCTCGAGTCGATCCTCGACGAGTACGCCGCGGCCGGCGTGCACCACGTCATGGCCCTGCGCGGCGACCCCAGCGACGGGCCCCGGGCGCCGTGGACCCCGACCGAGGGCGGCCTGACCTACGCCACGGAGCTGGTGGAGCTGGCCCGCGCGCGCGGCGACTTCCGCGTCGGCGTGGCGGCCTTCCCCGAGGGCCACCCCTCGGCGGAGTCGCTCGACCACGACGCCGACGTGCTCGTCGCGAAGGCCCGGGCGGGCGCGGAGTTCGCGGTCACGCAGATGTTCTTCCGTGCCGCCGACTACTTCGCGCTGGTGGAGCGGGTCCGCGACCGCGGCGTCGACCTGCCGATCCTGCCCGGCATCATGCCGATCCTGAACCTCAAGGCCATCCGTCGCCAGGGCGAGCTCATCGGCACCGAGGTGCCCGAAGAGGTCGTGGCCCGCATCGCCGCCCACGACGGTGACGCGGTCTCGATGCGCGCCGAGGGCATCGCCGCCGCGGCCGAGCTGTGCGAGGAGCTGCTCGAGGGCGGCGCGCCGGGGCTGCACTTCTACACGCTGAACCGCTCGCGGGCCACGCTGGAGATCTTCGAGAAGCTCGACGTCAGCGTCTGACCCTGACCCCGTCGGCGGGCCCGACCACCTGGGCCACCAGCGCCGCCGAGAGTCCCACGAAGGGCAGCCCCGCGCCCGGTGTGGCGTGGGCGCCCGCGGTGACGAGCCCGGCGACGGGGGTGTCGGGGCCCAGACGGCGGCGTACGGTCGAGCGGCCCTGCCAGAGCACGCCGAGCGGCGAGCCGCCCCACTCCTGCACCAGCTCGCGGGGTGTGAGGTCGATCCGCGTGACGACGTGGGGCCGGACGTCGATGCCGGCCCGCGCCAGCGCGACGAGCACGTCCTCGGCGAGCCGGCCGCGACCGTGGATCGTCCAGGCGGCGCCACCGTCCGGCGCCGTGCCTCCCGGCCTGACCACGATCACGGGGTCTCCGTGGAGCACGACCTCGTGCGGGAGGTCGGGCAAGTCCGTCGCGGCCCGCAGGCCGACGTGGCACACGGTCGGGGGGATGGCCGGCATGGTGCGCTCGACCAGCCGGGCGAGGGCGGGCATGCGCCGTGGGTCGACGGCGAGCACGACGACGTCGGCGTCGACCTCGCCCTGGTCGGTGCGGACCGCGACGGCGCGGCCCCCGCGCACCACCACGTCGCGCACCTCGCAGCCCAGGTCGACCTCGACCCGACGGGTGGCCAGCCGCGCGGTCAGCGCCGTCGTGACCTGGTGCAGGCCGCCGGGCACGGTCCAGGCGCCGAAGCGCTGCTCGAGGTAGGACACCAGCCCGGCCCAGGCCGGCACGTTGCGCAGGTCGTGCCCGTCGGCCGTGAAGGGGTGGCCCGCGACCAGGCGCAGCCGCTCGTCGCGGAAGGTGCGGCGCAGGCGCTTGTGGAGGGTCTCGCGGGAGTCGAGCCGTGCGGCGACCTCGCGGGGCAGGGCCTCGCGCTGCCAGGGCACCTCGAGGTAGCCGCGGCGCAGCACCTCCCAGTCGTCGGTGAACGACGCCGTCCAGTCGGCCCACTGCCGACCCAGCCCGGGGGAGAGCGCATCGAAGGCCGCGACCTGGGGCGCGCGGGTGGCGGGGAGCCGCAGCACGGTGCGGTCCTCGAAGCGGTGCTCGCGCACGAGGTCGAGCGGCTCCAGGTCGAGCTCGCGCTCCAGCGGACGGCCCGACTTGCGGAAGAGGTCGCGCAGCACCGCCGGCACGAGGGTGGAGGAGGGCCCGGCGTCCCAGGTGAAGCCGTCCTGCTCGCGTGCTGCGAGGGCGCCGCCGAGGGCGGTCGAGCGCTCGAGGAGCCGCACCTCGTGGCCCAGCTTGGCCAGCCGGACGGCGGCGGCCATCCCGCCGAAGCCCCCACCGACCACCACCACCCGCGACATGCCCGGAGCCTAGGGCGTCGAGGGGTCGGGCCGGCGCGCAGGACCCGCGCCGCGGGAGGGCGTCGGTGCCGTGAGGAGACCCTCCACCGGGTCGCCGACCGCGATGGGACCCGAGGACAGCGCCCGCAGCACCGACCCGCCCCGGCGACGCAGCGCCGCGGCACCGCCCGGGCCCATGCTGCGCTCCATCAGGGCGCACGGGGCCGCCACCCGCACCACCTCCAGCTCGACCCCGCCCACCCTGAGGCGCGCACCCGGGTCGGTCGGCACCACGCCGTGGCTCACGGTGACGGTGCGCCGCGTCGCCGAGGCCGGCACCGGGGCGCCCAGGGCCTCGGCGGCCTCGAGCAGGGCGTCGGCGGACTGGAGGGTGACGTGGCGGTGACGGGTGCCGTGCCAGCGGTCGCCGACCACGCCTGCGCCCGCCTCGACCTCGACGCGCCGGCGGGGCTCCATCGGCGCGTGCCGCTCCGGCGCGACCCAGAGCTCGGTCACACGGGGCACGGTGGTCGCGTCGGCGTCGGCGTCGGCGTCGGTGGCGGTGGCGGTGGCGGTGGCGGCGGCGTCGGAGGTCGTGGAGCCCGGGGCGGTCGGGGCGGTGCTCGACGACCCCGGGGACGGGTCGGGAGAGGTCACGGCGCCGGCTCGACCTCGACCGGGGTGCCGCCGGTGAGGCGCAGCAGCTCGTCGTGGGTGGTGCTGAAGACCGCCGCGGGGTGGCCGGCGGCCGCCCACACCACCGGGTGGCGGCGCAGCCAGGAGTCGACGTACGTCGGCACCGGCGCGGGGTGCCCGACCGGGGAGACCCCGCCGATCACCTGGCCGGTGTGGGCCCGCACGAACTCCGGGGTGGCCCGGCGCAGGGCGGCGACGCCCACGACGGCGGCGACGCCCACGACGGCGGCGACGTGGGCGGTGTCGACGCGGTGCGCCCCCGAGGTGAGCACCAGCACCGGGGAGCCGCCGGCGTCGAAGAGCAGGCTGTTGGCGATGGCGCCCACCTCGCAGCCCAGCGCCTCGGCGGCCATGGCCGCGGTGTGGACGGCGTCGGGCAGCACGACGACCTCGCCCGTGCCGCCCCGCTCGCGGTGGGCCGCCCGGAAGCGGGCGATGCCGGGGTGCTCCTCGCTCATGGTGCGACCCTAGGCGGTGACGCCGACAGCCGTGGTGCGGTCGCCCGGTCGGGGCGGGTCGTGCCGGCGGCGCGCCGCGCGCAGGGAGCGGTGTGGTGCGCGTCGCCCCCGCGGCGCCCGCCCCGCGTGGTGGTGCGGGACGTCCTCCACCTCGTCTGGGACCATGGCCCGGACAGGACGGCTCGAGACGGAGGAACACAGCATGATGCGGCAGCAGCCCAGGTCGTTGACGGTGGCGATGGCGCTGCTCGGGCTGCTGGTGGCCGTGGGTGCCGTCACCGTCGCGCTCACCGCCCTCATGCGCGACACGCTGATCCTGAACTGGGCCGAGGGGCACCGCTCGGCGCGGGAGATCCTGGAGACCCGGGGCCTGGACTACCTCAAGTCCAACGAGCCGATCGTGATCCCGCAGTTCTTCCCCGTGGCCGCCGTGCTCTTCGTGGTGCTCGCCATGCTCATCGCCGTGCTCGTCGTCTTCCTGCGCGACTCCCACAACTGGGCGCGGGTCAGCCTGACCGTGCTGGTCGTGATGATCGCGGTGGCCACCATCGGTGGCATCCGGATCGACCCGCCCGCCGTCTTCGTGGCCATCTCCTACCTCGCCCTGGCCCTCGACATCGGTCTGCTCGTGGCCCTGTGGCACCGCGACACCAACACCTACATGCGCGGTGTCGAGGAGGCCCCCGCGGCCCTCTGAGCCGCCCGGCCCCACCCCGCCCCGCCCCCCCCGCCCGCCCCGCCCGGCCCACCCCGCGAGGCTCCCGGTCCCACCCCGCCCCGCCCCCCCCGCCCGCCCCGCCCGGCCCACCCCGCGAGGCTCCCGGTCCCACCCCGCCCGGCCCACCCCGCGA
>NZ_CAKASO010000069.1:0-8104 GCF_916862475.1 Nocardioides sp. Leaf374 | reverse complement strand
CGGGCTCACGCCGGCGACACCGGGCGGTCCCTTCGGGCTACCGTCGTCGACCCCCCGCCGCCGCCCCGGTCGCCGCCACCGCCACCCGGCGCCGCCTGGTCGCGGTCACGGCGTGCCCCACCGGCATCGCCCACACCTACATGGCCGCGGAGGCCCTCGAGGCCGCCGCCGAGCGGGCCGGGGTCGACCTCGCCGTCGAGACCCAGGGCTCGGCCGGCTCGACGCCGCTGGGCGCCGACGTGATCCGCCAGGCCGAGGCCGTCATCTTCGCCGTCGACGTGGGGGTGCGCGACCGGGCCCGCTTCGCCGGCAAGCCGCTGGTCTCCTCGGGCGTCAAGCGACCGATCGACGCCGCCGACGCCATGATCGCCGAGGCGCTGCGCAACGCCGACGACCCGGCCGCTCCGCGCGTCGAGGGCTCCGGCTCCGACGCGGGCGCCGGCTCGGGTGCCGGCACCGGCGGCGGCGAGACGTGGGGCGGCCGCACGCGGCGGGTCCTCATGACCGGCGTGTCCTACATGATCCCGTTCGTGGCCGCCGGCGGTCTGCTGATCGCCCTGTCGTTCCTCTTCGGCGGCTACGAGATCGTCGGACCCTACGGCGAGATCGCGGTCAACAACACGCTGTTCAACCTGCCCGACGTCGACGCCCTCGGCCTCGACCACGCCCTCTTCGGCTCCGGCCTCATGGCCTACATCGGCGCGCTCTTCTTCGTCATCGGCAAGACCGCGTTCATGTTCTTCATCCCGGCCCTGGCCGGCTACATCGCCTACGCCATCGCCGACCGTCCCGGCATCGCGCCCGGCTTCATCGTCGGCGGTCTGGCCGCCAACATCTTCGGCGTCGTCGACGGCGACGGCGTCGGGGTCCCGGCCACGGGCTTCCTGGGGGCCATCGTCGGCGGTGTGCTCGCCGGCGTCATCGCCCACTGGATCGGCTCGTGGAAGGTGCCCGCCTGGGCGCGCGGCCTGATGCCCGTGCTGGTCATCCCGCTGCTGACCTCGATCATCGCCGGCCTGCTGATGCTGGTCGTGCTCGGCCGCCCGATCGGCTGGCTCATGGACCAGCTCAACGACGGTCTGAACTCGATGAGCGGCAGCTACGCCATCCTGCTCGGTGTCGTGCTCGGCCTGATGATGGCCTTCGACATGGGCGGTCCGCTCAACAAGGTCGCCTACTCCTTCGCCGCCGCCGGCGTCGGCGGCGCGGCCCTCGCGGCCGACGCCCCCGAGCTCAAGATCATGGCCTCGGTCATGCTCGCCGGCATGGTGCCCCCGATCGCGCTGGCCCTGGCCACCGTGGTGCGGCCGAAGCTCTTCACCCAGCCCGAGCGGGAGAACGGCAAGGCCGGCTGGCTCCTGGGCGCCTCCTTCATCACCGAGGGCGCCATCCCGTTCGCGGCGGCCGACCCGCTGCGCGTGATCCCCTCGATCATGCTCGGCAGCGCCGTCACCGGCGGCCTCTCGCAGGCCCTCGACGTCAGCGTCCGGGCACCGCACGGCGGCATCTTCGTGCTCTTCGCCGTGGACGGCGTGCTCGGCTTCATCATCGCCCTGGTCGCCGGCGTGCTCGTCGGCGCCGCCGCGGTCATCGTGCTGAAGTCCACGGCCAAGAACCCCGCTGTCGCGCCCGTCGCCTGACCCCGCCACACCCGCCCGCACCCACCCCCTCCGAAGGAGCACCATGCCCAGCAAGACCGTCACCGTCGGCTCCGCCGTCGGCCTGCACGCCCGCCCCGCCGCGATCATCTCCGAGGCGGCCGGTGAGCTCGACTCCGAGGTCATGCTCGCCGTCGAGGGCGAGGAGCCGGTCGAGGCCAGCTCCGCGCTGCTGATCATGACCCTGGGCGCCGGCAAGGGCGACTCGGTCACCGTCTCCGGTGACTCCGAGGCCGACGTCGAGGCCATCGCGGCCCTCGTCGAGAAGGACCTCGACGCCTGACGTCGTCCCACCCGCGCGGACGCAGCGGCCCGGCACCCTCCAGGGTGCCGGGCCGCGGCGCGTCCGGAGGCGTCGCGGCGACGCCGCCCGTCGACCCTCAGTCCGCCGCGCGGGCGCGCAGCGTGAGGTAGACCGCGCGCATCCCCACCGCCCGCTCGACGTGACGGGTGACGCCGGAGAAGAACTGCTCGCGGTAGGTCTCGTCGGTGACCGCCGAGACCGTGAAGTAGAGACCGGAGAAGGCGGCGAGGAAGAGCGCGACCTTCACCAGCTCCACCGAGACGCTCGGCAGCCAGGTGAGGCTCGTGATGCTCTCGCGGGCGGTCCAGGCCAGCTGCACCTGCTCCCCCATGGCCAGGGAGCCGAAGAGCAGGAAGAAGGCGAAGACCATCGCCACCAGCAGCAGCACCTGCACGGCCTGGATGACCAGGAGCACGAGCACGAGGTTCCACCGCTCGAAGCCGCTGACCTCGGCGTGGGACGCAGGATCGGCCGTCGCGTCGGCGAGCAGCTCCTCGCAGGCGGCCTCCAGCGGTGTGCCCCGGCAGGCGCGCCGCAGGAACGCGTCGTCGACCGCGTCGTCGGCGCGGTCGACCTCCTCGGGCAGCCGCACCAGTAGGAAGGCCACGGCCAGCCCGCCGAGCAGCAACACCAGCAGCCACAGCACGCCGGGGGCGAGGCTGGCCGAGAGCTGCCACACCTCGGCGTTGATGAAGAGGAAGGTCATGAAGAGCAGCAGCAGCGGCAGCGCCCGGGTGGCCATCGGCAGCAGCAGCCGCAGGCTGCCGAACGTCCGGCCCAGCGCCCAGGCGAGGATCGGGCGCAGCCGCAGCGCGGTGAGGGCGTACCAGCCGAGGGCAGCCAGCCCGAGCGAGACGAGCAGCGCCGGCGCCGCGCTGAGCTCACCCACCCACCAGGCCAGCAGACCGCCCAGGGTGCCCGCCACGACCGCGACGACCAGCAGCAGGGGTGCCGTGCGCCCGGGCTTGAGGGCCTGGCGCGCCGCCGCACGCTCGGAGGGCACGAAGTAGGTGAGACCGTTGCGGGCGAACCACGTCTCCGCGGCCGCGAGATCGGTCGGGGTCGACGACTCCCCCATCAGCCGAGCAGCAGGTCGCGGGCCCGCGCGACGTCGTCGGCCATCTGCACCAGCAGCTCCTCGACCGAGGCGAAGGCGGTCATGCCGCGCAGCCGCTCGACGAAGGAGACCTCGACCTCGACGCCGTAGAGCTCGAGGTCGGTGCGGTCGAGCACGTAACTCTCCACGCGCCGGTCGCGCTCCCCGGCGAAGGTCGGGTTGGTGCCGACGCTGATCGCGGCGGGCAGCGGGTCGCCCGTCGCGCCGACGCGTCGCAGCCAGCCGGCGTAGACGCCGTCGGCCGGGGCCGCGACGCTCGCGTCGATCGGCACGTTGGCCGTGGGGTAGCCGAGCTCGCGCCCGCGCTGGTCGCCCTGCACCACGAGGCCGCGCACGGCGTAGGGCCGACCGAGCGCCTCGGCCGCGCCGGCCACGTCGCCGGCGGCCAGGCACGTGCGGACGTAGGTCGACGACCACACCATCGGGCCGCCGTCGAGCGGGATGCCCTCGGCGGCGAAGTCGTGGCGCAGCCCCTCCTCGACCAGCGTGGTCACGTCGCCGGCGGCCTTGTGGCCGAAGCGGAAGTTGGCCCCGACCACGACGCTCGCGGCGTGCAGCGCGTCGACGAGGACCTTGACCACGAACTCCTCCGGCGTCCAGGCCGCCACGGCGCGGTCGAAGGGCAGGGCCAGCATGGCGTCGGCTCCGGCCTCGTCGAGCAGCGCGGCGCGTGCCTCCATCGTGGTGAGCGTCGTCGGCGCGTGCTCGGGACGCAGCACGGCCATCGGGTGCGGGTCGAAGGTGACCGCGACGACGGGGCGGTCGCCGGCGAGCGAGCGCGCCCTCGCCAGCACGCGACGGTGACCGAGGTGGACGCCGTCGAAGTTGCCGACCACCACGACCGAGCGCGGCTGGTCCGGGGGGACGTCGTCGAGGGAGCGCCAGATCTGCACGGTCAAACCCTAGACCCGGGCCCTCAGACGAAGACGGCGACCGCCCGGGCCCGGTCGTCGCGGGGCTCGTAGAGGGCCAGGAACTCCCCCGCCGGGTCGAAGAGCGCGGTGAGGCCGTCGAGCGCCAGGTCGAGCGGCCGCCCGATGCGCACGTCGCCGGCCTGACGCGCGTCGAGGTCGAGGGACGCGAACGCCGCGCGTGCGGCGGCGGCGACCGGCAGCAGTGCGCCGGGACCCTGCTCGGCCAGCTGCTCCAGGGTGGTGGCGACCGTGAGGTCGTAGGGCCCGACGGCCGTGCGGCGCAGCGCGGTGAGGTGGCCGCCCACGCCCAGCACGCGACCCGCGTCACGGGCGATGGCGCGCACGTAGGTGCCGCTGGAGCAGCGCAGCGCGACGTCGACGTCGACCACGTCGGTGGTCGGGGACCCGCCGGCGCCGTGCCCCGTCACCGCACCGCCGGGCACCCGGCGCACGTCGAGGACCGTGAGCTCGTGGACCGTGACCGGGCGGGCGGCGAGCTGCACGTCCTCGCCGTCGCGCACGCGCTGGTAGGCGCGCTTGCCGTCCACCTTGATGGCCGAGACCGCGGTCGGCACCTGCTCGATGTCGCCCACGAAGCCCGCGAGGCTCTCGCGCACCGCCGCCTCGTCGAGGTGATCGGCCGACGTGGTCGAGACGACCTCGCCCTCGGCGTCGTCGGTGGTCGTGGCGACGCCGAGGCGCACGGTGGCGGCGTAGGCCTTCTCGGTGAGCATGAGGTGGCCCAGCAGCCGGGTCGCCCGGTTGACGCCGAGCACGAGGACGCCGGTGGCCATCGGGTCGAGCGTGCCGGCGTGGCCGACCTTGCGCGTGCCGAGCGCCCGGCGCGCCCGGGACACCACGTCGTGCGACGTGATGCCGCCGGGCTTGTCGACGACCAGCAGGCCGGCGAGGTCGGTCACCGGAGCTCGTCGCCCCCGGCGTCGGGCTCCGCCGCCGGCACGCCGTCCGCGGCGGCCCCGTCCACGTCGTCTACCTCGTCGTCGGCCCCGTCGTCGGCCTCGTCGTCGGCCTCGCGGGGCTTCTTGTACGGGTCCTCCCCGCCGGCGTACGTCGCACCGCGCGCAGCGGCCACGGCCTCGTCCTGGGCCCGGGCGCGCGCGAGGACCTCGTCGAGCTGCCGGGCGGTGTCGGGGAGCGCGTCGGCGACGAAGGTCAGCGTGGGCACGTGGCGCATGCCGAGCTGCTTGCCGACCTCGGAGCGGATCAGGCCCTTGGCCGACTCCAGCGCGGCGGCGGTGCCGGCCCGGGCTGCCTCGTCGTCGCCGTCGGCGCCGAGCACGGTGTAGAAGACCGTGGCCTGCTGGGTGTCGCCGGTGACGCGCACGTCGGTGACGGTGACGAAGCCGAGGCGCGGGTCCTTGACGCGACGCTCGAGCATCTCGGCGACGATGACCTGGATCCGGTCGGCGATCTTGCGGACTCGGGGGCTGCTCATGTTCTCACTCTCTCGCACGCCCGGCTGGGGCGCTGGCTGGCGGTGGCCTCGCGGACCGGCTGGACGACGGTCCGGGGCCCGGACCGACACCGAGCCGGCGCGACGACCCGGGTGGGGTCGTCGCGCCGGCTCGGAGGGTCGATCAGGAGCGCGGGATCTCGCGCATCTCGAAGGACTCCACGACATCGCCGATCTTGATGTCCTGGAAGTTGCGCAGCACCAGACCGCACTCGAAGCCCTCGCGGACCTCGGAGGCATCGTCCTTCTCCCGGCGCAGGGAGGACAGGTCGAGGTTGTCGGCGACCACGGCGTTGTCGCGCAGCACGCGCGCCTTGGCGTTGCGTCGCACGACACCGCTGGTGATCATGCAGCCCGCGATGTTGCCGATCTTCGACGAGCGGAAGATCTCGCGGATCTCCGCCTGGCCGAGCACCGACTCCTCGTAGACCGGCTTGAGCATGCCCTTGAGGGCCGCCTCGATCTCCTCGATCGCCTGGTAGATGATCGAGTAGTAGCGGATCTCGACGCCTTCCTTGTCCGCCATCTCGGTCGCCTTGCCCTGGGGCCGGACGTTGAAGCCGATGATGATGGCGTCGGAGGCGGCGGCCAGGTCGACGTTGGTCTCGGTGATCGCACCGACACCGCGGTCGATGACCCGCAGGCTGACCTCGTCGCCCACGTCGATGTGCGACAGGGCGTCCTCGAGCGCCTCGACCGAGCCGGACACGTCGCCCTTGAGGATGAGGTTGAGCTCCTGGCTCTCGCCCTTCTCCATGGAGGCCATGAAGTCCTCGAGGGTGCGACGCACGCGGCGCTTGGCCTGCATGGCCGCCCGCTCGCGCGACTCGCGCTTCTCGGCGATCTGGCGGGCCATCCGGTCGTCCTCGACGACGATGAAGTTCTGACCCGCGCCGGGGACGGCGGTCAGACCCAGCACCATCGCGGGGCGCGACGGGTCGGCCTCGGTGATGTTCTCGCCGTGCTCGTCGAGCATGGCCCGCACGCGGCCGTAGCCGGCGCCGGCGACGATCGAGTCGCCCACGCGCAGCGTGCCGCGCTGGACCAGCACCGTGGCGACCGGGCCGCGACCGCGGTCCAGGTGCGCCTCGACCACGAGGCCCTGCGCGTCCTGCGTGGGGTTGGCCCGCAGGTCGAGCGAGGCGTCGGCGGTGAGGACGACGGCCTCGAGGAGCTTGTCGAGGTTGAGCTCGGACTTGGCCGAGACGTCGACGAACATCGAGTCGCCGCCGTACTCCTCGGGCACGAGGCCGTACTCGGTGAGCTGGCCGCGGACCTTGGTCGGGTCGGCGTCGGGCTTGTCGATCTTGTTGACCGCGACCACGATCGGCACACCGGCGGCCTTGGCGTGGTTGAGCGCCTCGACCGTCTGCGGCATGACGCCGTCGTCGGCCGCGACCACGAGGATCGCGATGTCGGTCGCCTGGGCACCACGGGCACGCATGGCGGTGAATGCCTCGTGACCGGGGGTGTCGATGAAGGTGATGCGACGCTCGTTGCCGTCGACCTCCGCCGCGACCTGGTAGGCACCGATGTGCTGCGTGATGCCGCCGGCCTCCTTGGCCACGACGTTGGCGTTGCGCAGCGCGTCGAGCAGCTTGGTCTTTCCGTGGTCGACGTGACCCATGACGGTCACGACCGGCGGCCGGATGACCAGGTCGCTCTCGTCGCCCTCGTCCTCGCCGAACTCCAGGTCGAAGGACTCGAGCAGCTCGCGGTCCTCGTCCTCGGGGGAGACGACCTGGACGACGTAGTTGAGTTCCTCGCCGAGCAGCTCGAAGGTCTCGTCGTTGACCGACTCGGTGGCCGTGACCATCTCGCCGAGGCTGAAGAGCATCTGCACGAGGGAGGACACGTCGACGCCGATGCGCTCGGCGAAGTCGGTCAGCGAGGCGCCTCGGGGCAGCTTGACGGTCTCGCCGTCGCCCTTGCGGACGCGCACGCCGCCGATGGTCGGCGCCTGCATCGCCTCGAACTCCTGGCGACGCGCCCGCTTCGACTTGCGACCACGACGCGAGGGGCCGCCGGGGCGACCGAAGGCACCCTGCGTCTGACCGCGCTGGCCGGGACGACCGCCGCCGGGACGACCGCCACCGGTGGGGCCGAAGCCGCCGGGACGACCCGGAGCACCGCCGCCGCCGGGACCACCGCGGCCGGGGGCGCCGGGACGACCCGGAGCACCGCCGCGACCGGGGGCACCCGGGCGACCCGGAGCGCCGGGACGACCGCCCGGACCCTGGCCGAACGCGGCCGGGGACTTGGGCATCATCGCGGGGTTGGGACGGGGCATGCCCGAGCGACCCGGCGCACCGCCGTCGCGACCGGCCGGCGGACGCGGCGGACGCTGGTCACCGGCACTCGCGCCGCCACCGGCACCGCCGGGAGCGGGCGCGGCGGGACCGCGGTCGCCGCCCGGGGCCGGAGCGGAGGGCCGACGGCCCATGCCCTGGTTGGACGAGAAGGGGTTGTTGCCCGGGCGCGGCGCACCGGGGCGGCCGACCGGACGGGGTGCCGGCGACTTGGGGGCACCCGGAGCGGGCGCCGCCTTCGCGGCGGGAGCGGCCGGTGCTGCGGGGGCGGCCTTGGCCGCGGGTGCAGCCGGCGCCGCGGGGGCGGCCGGAGCCTCCGGAGCCGCGG
>NZ_CAKASO010000068.1:0-8895 GCF_916862475.1 Nocardioides sp. Leaf374 | reverse complement strand
GGCCCGGCCGGCGCGGGTGCGGCCGACGGCGCCACCGACGGCGGGGGCTTCGCCGCCCTCGTCGCCGGCCTCGTCGACGCCATGGCCGGGCAGGACGGCGGCGGACGCGGTGCGCCCGGGACCGCCACCGCGGCAGGTCGTGCCGCCGGCACCAGCACCGACAGCGGCGGCGAGGGCGGGACCGACGGCGAGACCGGGGCCGAGCAGGCAGGCACCCTGGCCGTGGTCGACCCCACCGCGGTGCTCCTCGCCGCCCTGCCGCTGCCGCAGCAGCCCGGGGCCACCGGGCAGCAGGCGGCGACCGCCGGGGCCGGGACGACCACCGGTGCAGGCACCGGCTCGAGCACCGACGGGTCCGCCCCCACCGACCTCACCGAGCTCACCGCCCCCACCGCCCCCACCGCCGCCGGGCCGCAGCAGCACGGGGCCCAGCAGCACGGGGCGGAGACCGCGGCCGCGGACCCGGCGCAGACCGGACCGCAGGACACGGCGTCCACCCGCGCCGACCGGACCGTGCAGCCGGGACAGGGAGGGGCGGACCTCGCGGCGCTCGACGGCGCGTCACCTGCTACCTCCCCGGACGCCGCGGGAGCCACGGGCGCCGCGACCGCGCCGGCCGGCACGACGCCGGCCCCGCCGACCCGCCAGGTGACCAGCCAGGTGACCAGCCAGGTGACCGGCCAGGTCTTCCCCGAGGTGGTGCGGCTCGCGCAGACCCAGGCCGGCCCGGGGCAGCGCACCACCCAGCACCTCACCCTGCGTCTCGACCCCGGCACGCTGGGCGAGGTGCGGGTGACGCTGAGCATGGGCGAGCACGGCCTGCGGGTGCGGATGGTGGCGGCCCACGAGGGCGCGCGCGACGCCCTCCAGCAGGGCGCGCCCGAGCTCCAGCGGCTGCTCGAGCACCTCGGCGAGACCCGTGTGAGCGTGCGCGACGCCGCCGGTGCGCCGGCAGCCGCGGCAGCCACCCCCGGGGGCACGGGCGCGCAGGACGCGCGCGGCGACGCCCCCGGCTCCTGGTCGGGCTCCGACCACACCGACTCCGGAGAGCGTCCCTCGGGCGACGCGAGCCGGCAGCAGGAACGGCAGGCACGGACGTCTGCCGACCACATCGCCAGGGATGGCACCACGAGACCGGCCCACCCAGGATCCCTGGGAGCCGGCTCAGCCGACCCGCAGACGTCAGGGGCCCGTCGGGCCCTCGACGTCAGCATGTGAGGAGGACCCGTGTCGATCTCGGCCACGGAGGCGGTCACCGGGGGTGGACTGCAGGCGCTCGCGCCGGCGACCACGTCCGCGTCGTCGCCCGACAAGGACATGTTCCTGCAGCTCCTCGTGGCGCAGCTGCGCTACCAGGACCCGATGAACCCCGCCGACACCGGGGAGTTCCTCTCCCAGTCGGCGCAGTTCACCGCCCTGGAGAAGATGCAGGACGTCGCCGACCAGACCGCGCTCGTGCTCGGCGCGCAGATGGCCTTCGGGGCCAGCAGCCTGGTCGGGCGCGAGGTCAGCTACACCCTCGCCGACGGCACCGAGGGCACCGGCACCGTGCAGGGCGTCACGTTCGAGGCCAGCGGCCCCGTGCTCGACGTCGACGGCACCGACGTACCCCTCGTCAACGTCCTCACCGTCGCCGGCGGAGCCTCCGCCCCGACGGCCGCCGGCAGCGGCACCAGCTCCGCCAGCACGTCCGCCACCCCCGCCCGACCCTGACCAGCACCTCCGAGAGGACCCCCTCATGCTTCGCTCGCTCTTCGCCGGCATCTCCGGCCTGCGCGTCAACCAGACGATGCTCGACGTCACCGGCAACAACATCGCCAACGCCAACACCACGGGCTTCAAGTCCAGCACCACCGTCTTCAGCGACACCCTCAGCCAGATGCTGACCGGCGCGTCGGGCGCCAACGCCAACCGCGGCGGCACCAACCCGATCCAGGTCGGCCTCGGCGTGCAGGTGGCCGGCACCGCCAGCAACCTCAGCCAGGGCTCGGCGCAGATGACCGGCCGCTCGACCGACCTGATGATCCAGGGCGACGGCATGTTCGTGGTGCGCTTCGGCAACGAGCAGCTCTACACCCGCGCCGGCGCCTTCACCTTCGACGAGTCCGGCACCCTGGTCACCCCGTCGGGCGCCCGCGTGCAGGGCTACGCCCTCGACGCCGCCGGCGACCCCACCGGCGGGCTGGTCGACATCACCCGCGACACCGCCGGCCTGACCCCGGCGGTGCCCGCCGGCGTGGAGCTCACCTCCTACTCCTTCGGCAGCGACGGCAAGCTCCGCGGCGTCTTCTCCGACGGCGTGCAGCGCGACATGGCCCAGCTGGCGCTGGCCGACTTCAACAACCCGATGGGCCTCGAGCGCGTCGGGGAGACGGCCTTCCGCGAGTCGGCCAACTCCGGCCCGGCCGACCTCGGCGTCTCCGGCCAGGGCGGCCGCGGCACCCTGATGGCCGGTGCGCTGGAGATGTCGAACGTCGACCTCGCCGCTGAGTTCACCAACCTGATCCTCGCCCAGCGCGGCTTCCAGGCCAGCAGCCGCGTCATCACCACCTCCGACTCGGTGCTCGAGGACCTCGTCAACATCAAGCGCTGACGCGACCGCGCCGTCGCACGGCGCGCTCGTCGTCGCCCCGGCCCGCGGCCGGTCGCCCACCCGGGCGACCGGCCGCGCTCGCGGGGAGGACCGGACTGATCCCGTGCCGACCCCTCAGGTCGGCCCCGCCCCGACCGATGGACATCGTGACGGCCACGGACGGCTGTCGCTCGACCGCACTAAGGATGGTGCCCCGCATGATCTCGCTGACCCGTCTCTCGGGCTCGGTGTTCGCCCTGAACTCCGACCTGATCGAGCGCATCGACTCCACCCCCGACACCGTCATCACGCTGGTCGACGGGTCCAAGTACGTCGTCGCGGAGAGCATGACCGCGGTCGTCTCGATCATCCGGCACCACCGCGCCGAGCTCATCGCCCTCAGCGGCTACGTGCGCATCGGGGAGCAGACCCCCGAGGCCCTCGGCAGCGCCCGGGCCGCCCTCGACGTCGACCTCGGCGAGCAGCTCGCCGGGCGTCGCCCGGCCCTGAGCGTGGTGGCCCACCACGCGCCGCGCGCCGCCGAGGCAGGGCCCGACTCGGGGCTCGACACGGGGCTGGACACGGGCACCGACCACTCGGCGCTCGCGCCGCTCGGACCGGGAGCCACCCGATGAAGGACGCCGCCACAGCCATCGGCATCGGCCTGGGCCTGGTGGTCATCGTGACCGCCAACGTGCTCGAGGGCGGCAACCCGATGAGCCTGCTGCTGCTGCCGCCGATGCTGCTGGTCTTCGGCACCACGCTGCTGGTCACGGTGGCCGGCGGCACCATGGCCGACGCCAAGGGGGCCGTGGCCTCGCTCAAGCGCGCCTTCACCGGCGGCGACGTCAAGCCCGCCGGCGACGTCGTCCCGGCGGTCGTCTCCCTGGCCGAGAAGGCCCGGCGCGAGGGCCTGCTGGCGCTGGAGGACATGGTCAAGGACGTCGACGACCCCTTCCTGGTCAAGGGCGTCACGATGGCCATCGACGGCACCGACCCCGACGAGGTCCGCGACATCCTCGAGGCCGAGGTGGCCGCGAAGCGCAAGGCCGACAAGCAGTCGGCGAAGTTCTGGGCCGACGCGGGCGCCTACGCCCCCACCATCGGCATCATCGGCACCGTCATGGGCCTCGTGCACGTGCTGGAGAACCTCGCCAGCCCCGAGGAGCTCGGCCACCTCATCGCCGCGGCCTTCGTCGCCACGCTGTGGGGCGTCATGTCGGCCAACGTGCTCTTCCTCCCCCTCGGCAACCGGCTCAAGCGCCTCGGCGAGCTCGAGGTCGCCCGCATGGAGATCGTCATCGAGGGCGTCGCCGCCATCCAGGCCGGCTCCAACCCCCGCGTGATCGCCGCCAAGCTCACCTCGCTGCTGCCCGCCGGCGAGCAGCCCGCGGCCGTCGCCCCCGGCCAGGCCCAGGCGGCCTGAGCCGTGTCGGCCCGACGCAAGCGCCACGAGGAGCACGAGGAGCACGAGAACCACG
Organism: Nocardioides sp. Leaf374; assembly: GCF_916862475.1. NCBI lineage: Bacteria > Bacillati > Actinomycetota > Actinomycetes > Propionibacteriales > Nocardioidaceae > Nocardioides > Nocardioides sp. Leaf374. The sequence continues at coordinate 4,842 of NZ_CAKASO010000068.1, read as the reverse complement.
AGCGGTGGCTGGTGACCTACGCCGACATGGTCACGCTGCTCATGGTGCTCTTCATCGTCATGTTCGCCATGAGCCAGGTCGACGAGAAGAAGTTCGCCGAACTCAAGGAGGGCCTCGCCGCCGGCTTCGGCGCCAGCGACCAGGTGCTCCAGGGCGCCTCGTCGATCCAGGAGCAGCCCGGCTCGGCCGCCGTGGCCCCGGTGCGCCCGCAGCTGGCGCTGGCCGACCTGTCGGAGAAGGACCGCGCGGTCGTCGAGGAGGCGCTCGCCGAGACCGAGCGCCTCGAGCAGGACCGCCGCCGCGCGGAGGCCCGGTCCGAGGCCGAGCGCCTCGACGAGGTGCGCGAGCGCCTCGAGCGGGCGCTGCGGGCCCAGGGCCTGCAGGACGACGTCAAGGCTACCTACGACGAGCGCGGCCTGGTGCTCAGCCTGGTCTCGCGCCACGTCGTCTTCGAGTCCGACCTCGCCACCCTCACCGCCCGCGGCGAGGAGGTCGTCGACACCCTCGCCCCGGTGCTGCTGGCCATCCCCGACCGGCTGCAGATCGACGGGCACACCAACCAGGTCGACGTGCAGCCGAAGTACTTCGCCACCGACTGGGACCTCTCGGCCGCCCGCGCCCTCACCGTGCTGCGTCGCCTCGACGAGCGCTTCGGGGTGCCGGCCGAGCGGCTCTCCCTGGCCGCCTACGGCCACGAGAAGCCGCTGGTCGACCCCGCGGAGCCCGGCTCGCAGGCGGTCAACAAGCGCGTCGACATCGTCGTGCTCACCCGCCTGCCCCGCGAGGTCGCGCAGCTGCTGCCCGACGCCGCCGGGGCCCTGCCCCGCGACGGCGCGCCCGGCGGTGACCGGCGCGGGGCGGGCGAGCCCCGCGAGGAGGACGCGCCCCCGACCCCCGGCGGGTCCACCGACGACGGCGCCGTGCGCGCCGACGGCCTGCCCGCCGATCCCACCGACCCGACCGACCCCTCCCAGGGAGCCCCCCGATGACCACCACGACACTGCCGGCGGCCGAGGCGGCCGCGGCCGAGCCGAAGAAGAGCAAGAAGAAGCTGATCGTGATCGCCCTCGTGCTGGTGCTGGCCGCGGGTGCGGCGTACTGGTTCGTCCTCAAGCCCTCGGGCGCCGAGGCCGCGCCGGAGCCCGGCGAGGTGCTCGTGCTCGAGCCGGTGCAGGTCAACCTCGAGTCGGGGCACTACCTGCGCGTCGGCATCGCGCTGCAGCTCACCGCCGACGCCCACGAGGCCGACGGCAGCAAGGCCCTCGACGCCACGATCGAGCTCTTCAGCGGCCGCACGGTCGAGGAGCTGGCGGTGGGCGAGGACCGCGAGAAGCTGAAGGAGAAGCTCAACCACACGCTGGAGGAGGAGTACCACGGTGACGTGATGGAGGTGTACTTCACCGAGTTCGTCACCCAGTAGCCCCGCCGCTCCACCCTCCTCAGACGGCCGTCGCCACGACGGCCGGGGGTCCGTCGACCCGTTTCTCCTCAGGTGCTCCCACGCGCCGCCGATGGGCGGGGCGTGAGCCTGCCGACCGCGTTGCCGTCCTCCCCGGTCGCCGACCCCCGACGGCTCGGACCGACGGGTCGCTCGCGCCGCCGCGACGGCGCCGCCACGGCCGTGCCCTACGACTTCCGTCGCCCGATCCAGCTCTCGCGCGAGCACCTGCGCATCCTCCAGGTGGGCTTCGACGGCTTCGCCCGGCAGGCCACCACGGTCTTCACCTCCGCGCTGCGCTCGGTGTGCCAGGTGAGCCTGGCCGGCATCGACCAGCGCACCTACGCCGAGTACGTCGACAGCCTCGCGCCGACCACCTACCTCACGCTCTTCGCCCTCGACCCGGTGCCGGGCCGCGGGGTGCTCGACCTCCCGCTCAACGCGGTGATGTCGTGCGTCGACCACATGCTCGGCGGGCCCGGCCAGGCCGACCAGCCGCAGCGCCCGCTCACCGAGATCGAGAGCGGCGTGATCGCCGGCCTGGTCGAGCGCCTGCTGGCCGAGATGCGCTACTCCCTGGCCGCCATCGTCACCCTCGACCCCGAGGTGACCGGCGTCGAGTACAGCCCGCAGTTCGCCCAGGTCGCGGGCGCCGCCGACGTCATGGTCTCGGTGGGCCTCGACCTGCGCATCGACGAGCGCGCGCACCGGATGTCGCTGTGCCTGCCCTTCGGCGGGCTGCTCCCGCACCTCACCGCGGCCGCCGCGCCCGCGCCCGTCTCCAGCCGTGAGCGGACCCAGCGCGCCGAGGCCGCCGCGCTGCTGCACGAGACCTTCCAGGAGGTGCCGGTCGACGTGGCCGTCCGCTTCCGCAGCACCGCGGTCGACCCCGCCACGCTGTCCGACCTGCGGCCCGGCGACGTGCTGCGCCTGGCCCACCCGGCCTCGGCCCCGCTCGACGTAACCGTCGACGAGCAGGCCTTCGCCCACGCCACCGCGGGCACCCAGGGCGCGCGTCTGGCCGCCCTCATCGTCGCGGCCGGCGCCGCTCACACCCAGGAGAACCGATGACCAGCACCCTGCCCGCCGGGGGCTCCCCCGCCGACGCCCTCGCCCTGGCCGCCGCGGAGGCCTGCGCCACCGTGCTCCCCGCCAGCGAGCCGCTCTCGGCCGGCGACCCCCAGCCCGGCACCGAGCACGTCGTGGGCGTCTTCGCGGGCGCGGCCGTCGCCGACCTCAGCGGTCCGGCCGGCGGCCGGGTCTCGGTGCTCGTGGGCGAGGAGCTCGTCTCCGCGCTCCAGGCCAGCCCGCTCGGCGGCCTCGACCTCGGCGCCGCCGTGCAGCCGGCGCTCGACGCCGCTGCCGCCGCGCTGGGCGCCACCGCCCAGGCCGCCCGCTCGGTCGACCTCGAGCTGCTCGTCCCCGAGCTGACCGGGCCCAGCGGCGGCGGCTTCACCGCCGTGCCGCTGCTCGGCGCCGGCATCGTCGCCGCCCTCCTGGTGCCCGACACCACCCTGGCCGCCGTGCTCGCCGCCCAGGCGGCCCAGTCAGCCCAGGCGTCCCAGGCCGGCCAGGCGGGCCAGGGCTCCCCGGCCGGCGGCCCGGCGGCCACCACGGTGGACCCCTTCGGCCAGCCCGTCGCCGGCCGTCCCCTGCCCGCCACCGGCCAGGGCGACAACGTCCGCTCCATCGCCGACGGCCGCCGCGGCATCGAGATGCTCCACGGTGTGGAGATGGAGGTCACCGTCGAGCTCGGTCGCACCCGCATGCCCGTGCGCGACCTCCTCGCGCTGGCCCCCGGCGCCGTGCTCGCCCTCGACCGGGCCGCCGGCAGCCCCGCCGATCTGCTGGTCAACGGCCGCCTCATCGCCCGCGGCGAGGTCGTCGTCGTCGACGAGGACTTCGGCCTGCGCGTCACCGAGATCCTCGACCAGGGCGCGGTGGGCTGAGCATGGCCGAGCTCGCCCTCCGGATGGTGGTGTCGCTGGCGGTGGTCGTGGGGCTGCTGCTGCTCATCGCCCGCCTCGGCGCGCGCCGCTTCTCCGGCCGCGCCGGCGCCGCCGTGCAGGTGCTCCACCGCCAGCAGCTGGGCCGCGGCTCCGCGCTCACCGTGGTCACCGTCGGCGGCCGCACCCTGGTCCTCGGCACCACCGAGCAGCAGGTGCGCGTGCTCGCCGAGCTCGACGCCGACGAGGCCGCCACCGTCGCCGGACAGGACGGCGCCGCGCTCGACACCGACCCCGACACCGACCCCGACGCCGGCACCGGCACCGGCGACGGGGACCGCGAGGACGCGACGACGCGGTCGCCCCGGCTCGCCACCGTGACCGCGCTGCCCTCGCTCAGCGTCGTGCCCGCCCCCGCCGACGAGCCCGAGCCCGCCACCGAGCAGCCCGAGCAGACCTCCCCCACCGACCTCGGGGACCCGGTCGACCACAGGAGCGAGGGCCCGCAGCAGCAGGGGACGGCGGTCACCGTCCTCACCGACGACGTCCCGGCCCCGTCCGCGTCGACCGCTCCGGCCGTCGCGGCGGTCCTGCCCGCCCTCGGCGAGCAGCCGGGCCCCTACGCCGGCCACGCCGCCGCGATCCTCGGCCGTCTCGCCCCGGCCGGCACCAGCGCCGGAGCCGGCCCCCGCCCCACGGGCGAGGCCACCGTCGGGACGGCCGCCGAGACCGCCCACGACCTCACCGGCGGGCTCACCGCTCCGGACACCGCCGTCGACACCGGGTCGCTCGCCGCGGCCGCCGTGTCGGGCCGCCACCGCTCCGACCACCCGGCCCTCACCGGCCCGGCCCCCGCGGCCGCCTTCGAGCCCGTGCGCCCCGACCCGACCGCGCCCCGCGTCGTCGCCCGTCACCGGGTCGCCACCACCGCCCCGGCCCTCGGCGCCGGCGCCACCCCGGTCGCTCCCGCCGTCGCGGCTCCCGCAGACGTGCCCGCAGACGTGCCCGCAGACGTGCCCGCAGACGTGCCCGCGGTCGTGCCCGCGGTCGTGCCCGCGGTCGTGCCCGCGGTCCTGCCAGCGGCGGGCACCGCCGCCGTCCCCGCTCCCCCGCTCAGAGCCACCGCGCCTGCCACGGTCTCCGGGCTCCCCGCGGCCGCGACCGTGGCGGTCCCGGCCGTCAACCCCGCCGAGCTGCTGCTCGCCCAGGAGACCGCGACCGCCGCCACCACGGCAGCCACCGTCACCGTCGACACAGCGACCCCGGCCACCGCGGCCCCCGCGGCCGACGACTTCGCGGCCCAGCTCGCCGCGTGGCTGGCCGACCCCACGCCCCTCACCACCACCGCGGCCGACGCGACCGGCACCGCCACCACCGGCGCCACGCCCGGCACCGAGGCACCGGCGGCCGGCCCCGGGCGCGCGACCCGCGCCGAGCGCCGCTCGGCCCGCGGCCCGG
>NZ_CAKASO010000067.1:0-9735 GCF_916862475.1 Nocardioides sp. Leaf374 | reverse complement strand
GACGACGCGCACGTCGCCTTCACCCACTGGTCGGTGATGGTCTCGACACGGTTGCTGACCGCGGTGCGTGCTCGTCGTGCACTCCTCGGCGGCCTGGGCGGCGACGTTGTGCGAGCGGCGGCGGCGCGGCGTACGGCGCGGGGCGCCCGGCGGCCGCGGGTGGCGGGGTGGCGACCGCCTCGGTCCAGCGTCGGCCGTCCCAGTACCTCAGGTGCCCGGCCGGGCGCGCCGGGTCCTGGTGCCACCCCGGCCCGGGCGTGCTCACGCCTTCTCGCAGGCGATGCCGTCCTTGTCGGCGTCGAGGGTGCCGTTGTGCGCGACCGCGGTGTTGTAGGCCTTGGTGTTGCGGTAGAAGCTCGTGACCTTCTTGCCCGAGGTCTTGTCCACGGCGTTGCTGCGACCCACCCCGTGCTTCCACTGCTTCTGCAGGTTGGTGCAGTTGTCGTGGATGCCGGTGGTGTGGGCGTCGGCGCTCACCGAGGTGAGGGCGGGGGAGGCGGCGACGCCGAGGGCGAGGACGACGGCGGCGATGCGAGGGGCGAAGGTCATGCCCCGAAGGTAAAGAGACGCGGCCGACGCCGTGCGCGATCGGGTCAGGACCACCCGGACGGGCCATGCGCGGCGCACGGTCGGGCCATGGGCTGCGCACGGTCGGGCCGGGGCGGTGGTGCCGGACGGGCCACCCGGCGCCGGTGCGGCAGGCGGTCGCGACCCGGACGCGCGCGTCACGTGGCCGCAACGCGGGCGGAGCAGGGCCGTCACACCCTTGACCTAGCGTCGCCGGACCCACTAGACCGAGCAGCACCCCGTCGAAGGTTGGTCCGCCATGTCGGAACGTCTCACCACCCCTGCCGCCGCGACGTCCACGGCTGCGCCGCCCGGTGCCCCGGGAGGAGCGGACGCGGAGTACCTCGCCAAGCGGAGCCTGCGCTCGGGCTCCGCGGGGTGGGTGCTGCTGGCGGGCCTCGGCGTCAGCTACGTCATCTCCGGTGACTACTCGGGGTGGAACTTCGGCCTCGAGCAGGGCGGCTTCGGTGGCCTGCTCATCGCCACGGTGCTGATCGCGGCGATGTACCTCGCCCTCGTGCTCGGCATGGCCGAGCTGTCCTCGGCGCTGCCGGCCGCCGGCGGCGGCTACACCTTCGCCCGCCGCGCGCTCGGACCCTGGGGCGGCTTCGCGACGGGCACCGCGATCCTCATCGAGTACGCCATCGCGCCCGCGGCCATCGCCACGTTCATCGGGGCCTACGTCGAGTCGCTCGGCCTGTTCGGCATCACCGACGGCTGGTGGGTCTACCTCGCGGCGTACGCGCTCTTCATCGGGGTGCACCTGGCCGGGGTGGGCGAGGCGCTGAAGGTGATGTTCGTGATCACCGCGGTGGCCGTGCTCGGGCTGGTGGTCTTCGCGGTGGCGGCGGTGCCGCTCTTCGACCTCGACAACCTCACCGACATCGCCCCCACCGACGCGGCCGGCTCCTCGGCCTTCCTGCCCTTCGGGGTGCTCGGGGTGTGGGCGGCGGTGCCCTACGCGATCTGGTTCTTCCTCGCCATCGAGGGGGTGCCGCTGGCCGCGGAGGAGGCGGCCGAGCCCGAGCGCAACGTGCCGCGCGGGATCATCGCCGCGATGGCGCTCCTGCTGGTCAGCGCGGCCGCGATGCTGCTGCTGGTCACCGGCGCCGGGGGCGCCGACGCGATGAAGGGCTCCGGCAACCCGCTGGTGGAGGCGCTCGGCTCCGGGGCCGCCGCGACGACGGTCAACTACATCGGCCTGGCCGGTCTGGTCGCGAGCTTCTTCTCCATCATCTACGCCTACTCCCGCCAGCTCTTCGCGCTCTCTCGCGCCGGCTACCTGCCGCGGGTGCTGTCGATCACGACGCGGCGCAAGGCGCCGCTGCTCGCGCTCGTCGTGCCCGGCGTCATCGGCTTCGCGCTGACCTTCACCGGCCAGGGAGCCGTGCTGCTCAACATGGCCGTCTTCGGGGCCGCGCTGTCCTACGTGCTGATGATGACCAGCCACGTCGTGCTGCGCCGCCGCGAGCCCGACATGCCGCGGCCCTACCGCACCCCCGGCGGTGCGGTGACCACCGGCTTCGCCCTGGTCGTGGCCGCCCTCGCCGTGGTCGCCACCTTCCTCGTCGACACCGTCGCCGCGCTGTCGTGCCTGGGCGTCTTCGTGGCGTTCATGGCCTACTTCGGCCTCTACAGCCGCCACCACCTCGTGGCCGGCTCGCCCGACGAGGAGTTCGCGGCGCTCGCCGAGGCGGAGGCGTCGGTGCGGTGACCGGCCCCCGCTACAGCCAGCACCTCGGCGGCACGACGTACGCCTTCGACGGGCTGGTCGACCTCATGGCCAAGGCGACCCCGGTGCGCTCGGGCGACCAGCTGGCCGGCTGCGCGGCGGAGTCCGACGAGCAGCGTGCGGCCGCCGCGTGGGCGCTGGCCGACGTCGCGCTCGACACCTTCCTCACCGAGGAGCTGGTGCCCTACGACAGCGACGAGGTCACCCGGCTGATCCTCGACGGGCACGACCGCGCGGCCTACGCCCCGGTGTCGCACCTGACCGTCGGCGGGCTGCGCGACTGGCTGCTGCAGACCTGCACCCGCCCCGACGCCGCCGCGGTGCTCACCGCGCTCGCGCCGGGGCTGACCCCGGAGATGGTGGCCGCGGTCAGCAAGATCATGCGCAACCAGGACCTCATCGCGGTGGGTCGCGCGGCCCGGGTGACCTCGGCCTTCCGCACCACGATCGGGCTGCCGGGACGTCTGGCCACCCGCCTGCAGCCCAACCACCCCACCGACGACCCGCGCGGCATCGCCGCCGCCACCCTCGACGGGCTGCTGCTGGGCTGCGGCGACGCGGTCATCGGGATCAACCCCGCGACCGACTCGCCCGAGGCCACCGCGACCCTGCTGCACCTGCTCGACGACATCCGCCAGCGCTACGAGATCCCGACCCAGTCGTGCGTGCTCTCGCACGTCACGACCACCATCGAGCTGGTCGAGCGCGGCGCGCCGGTCGACCTGGTCTTCCAGTCCGTGGCCGGCACCGAGGGCGCCAACGCCGGCTTCGGGGTCACCCTCGACCTGCTGCGCGAGGGCAACGAGGCCGGGCGCTCGCTGCGCCGCGGCACGGTCGGCGACAACGTGATGTACCTCGAGACCGGGCAGGGCTCCGCGCTCAGCGCCGGCGCCCACCTCGGCGTCGGCGGGCGCCCGGTCGACCAGCAGACGCTCGAGGCCCGGGCCTACGCCGTGTGCCGGATGCTCGACCCGCTGCTGGTCAACACCGTCGTCGGCTTCATCGGCCCCGAGTACCTCTACGACGGCAAGCAGATCGTGCGTGCCGGGCTCGAGGACCACTTCTGCGGCAAGCTGCTCGGCCTGCCGATGGGCGTCGACGTCTGCTACACCAACCACGCCGAGGCCGACCAGGACGACATGGACACCCTGCTGACCCTGCTGGGCACCGCGGGGGCGTCGTTCGTGATCGCCGTGCCCGGCGCCGACGACGTGATGCTGGGCTACCAGAGCCTGTCCTTCCACGACGTGCTCTACCTGCGCCAGGTGCAGGGGCTGCGGCCGGCGCCGGAGTTCGAGGAGTGGCTCGACGGGCTCGGCATGCTGGGCGACGCCGGTCGGATCCTGCCCACCGACCTCGACGCCTCGCCGCTGCGCGAGCTGACCGCACGGTGACCGGGGTGAGCGCGGTGGGCGGGACGGCCGGGACGAGCGGGACGACCGGGGCCGCCGGAGCGGGCGGGGGGAGCGGGTGGTCGGCGTCCGCCGCGGAGGGGGCCGGTGCGCCGGAGGGCGCGGGTTCCGGTGCGCCGGAGGGCGCGGGAGCCGGTGCGCCGGACGGTGGGGTCGACCCGGCGGTGGTGGGCGACCTCTGGTCGTCGCTGCGTACGACGACCCAGGCCCGCATCGGCCTCGGCCGCGCCGGCGACGCGCTGCCCACCCGGCGGGTGCTGGAGTTCCAGGCCGCCCACGCCGCGGCGCGCGACGCCGTGCACGAGCCGCTCGACGTCGACGCGCTGGCGCCCGCGGTGGCCGCGGTCGGGCTCGGCGAGCCGCTGCGGGTCACCAGCAGGGCGACCTCGCGCGCGGAGTACCTGCGCCGGCCCGACCTCGGCCGTCAGCCCGCCGACCTCGCGGGACTGGCCGGGGGTGGGACCGGCGTGGGTGCCGGTGCCGGTGCCGGAGGTGGGGCCGGAGGTGGGGCCCAGGTCGGGATCGTGCTGGCCGACGGGCTCTCCCCGCGCGCCCTGGTCGACCACGGACCCGGCCTCCTCGCCGCGATCGTCGCCGCCCTGCGCGCCGCCCTCGGCGACGACTGCACGATCGCGCCGCCGGTGATCGCCACCCAGGCCCGCGTCGCCCTGGCCGACCACGTCGGCGAGGCCCTCGGCGTCGAGACCCTCCTCGTGGTGATCGGCGAGCGTCCGGGCCTCTCGGTGGCCGACAGCCTCGGGATCTACCTCACCCACCACCCCCGCCCCGGCCGCAGCGACGCCGAGCGCAACTGCGTCTCCAACGTGCACCCGCCCGACGGACTCTCCTACGAGCGGGCCGCCGCCGTCGTGGCCGGTCTCGTGCGCGGCGCCCGCGAGCTCGGCGCCTCCGGCGTGCGCCTCAAGGACTCCTCGCTCGCCCCCGAGCTGGCCGCCGACTGACCGGGGGTCGGCCTCCGCGGGTTTCACCGGCCGGCTGGCGAAACCCGCACCTGTCGGCCGGCACACGGGCCGACAGGTGCGGGTCCGGGCCGACAGGCTCGGTCCAGGGCGGTCCTCGAGCCGGCGGACCGCGGCGTACGGCGGGCGCGCCGGGTCGGGTCGGGGCCGGGGGCCCGGGGGTGGACGTCATGCGGAGGGTGGATGCGCATCTACGGGGCGTATGACGTCCGGGGGCGGGCGGGCGCGGTAGCCGAACGGGCACAGTGCTCGCCGGCAGCACCTGCTCCCGTGCGGATCCGCCCTGCCGCGCGCCGCGCCCGGGACGACGGGGCGCTGCGGCGCTGGTGTGCCCGTTCGGCTACGACGCCCTCCCCCGGGTGCGGCCCGCCGCGCCGGTCCTCGGCCCTGCGGGTGAGCCCCACGGGGCGGGGGGAGTGGTGGAGTGGGTGGTCGCCCACGAGGCGGTCCGGCCGGTGAGCCAGCCGCGCTGTCCGGTCGCCGGGTCGACCGGACCGCTGGCCCGCGTCACCGGCCCGCGTCACCGGCCCGCGTCACCGGCTCGAGCCGCCGCATCCGTGGACCGCCCCCGCACCACCCCCGCCCGTCAGAGATTCCCAGGAGCCGCCCGGTGCCCGCGACCATCGTCGACCTCGGCCGTCGCCGCCACTACGGCGCGTTCTACGGCCTCGACCCGGTCCCCACCGACCGCCCGCTGCTGCTCCTGCTCGGCAACTGCCAGGCCGAGTCGCTGCGGCTGCTCCTCGACCCCGCCGCCGAGCCCCTCGACCACCCGGCCGGCCCTGCGGCCACCGACCCGCCGACCGACCCGCCTGCCGACCTGCGAGGCGCCCCCTCCGCGGTCCTGCGCGGCGCCCACCCGACACGGCCCACGAGCGACGTCGTGAGCGTGCGGGTGCCGCCGATCCACGAGCTCACCGCCGACGACCTGCCCCACCTCGACGCGCTGCTCGAGCGCGCCGATCTCCTCGTGGCCCAGCCGACCCGCGCCGACTACCGCGACCTGCCGCTCGGCACCGAGCAGGTGCTCGCCCGCGCCCGCGCCGACCTGCGCACGGCCCTGGTGTCGAGCGTGCGGTACGCCGGGCTGCACCCCTTCCACGTCGTCGTCCACCCGCCCGAGCTCGACGGGGTGGTGCCCCCGGTGGTGGCCTACCACGACCTGCGCGCCGTCGTGCTGGCCGCGCGCGGCCACACCGACCCGGGCGCCGACGGCAGCCGCCTCGACGACCTGCTCGACGACCTCCCCCCGCTCACCGCCGACGCCGTGCGGGCAGTGGGCGACGACTCGGGCGCCGAGCTGCGCCGTCGTCAGCAGCAACACGGGGGCGTCGCGTTGGCCGACCTGCTCGACGACCCGGCGGTCGACGACATGCGCACGGTCAACCACCCCGGTCCGCGGGTCCTGGCCGGGGTCGCCCGGCGGGTGCGCGCCTCGCTGGGTCTGGCTCCGCTGGCGGTCGACCCGGGCCGCCCGTTGCTCGACGACGTGCACGCGCCGGTGCACCCGGCGGTGGCTGCCGTACGCCGCCCGGCCGACGGCCCCGCACCCTCGCCCGACCACTGGCGGGTCGGGGGCCGGTCGGTCGCCGAGCGGGAGGTGCTGGCGGCGCAGCTGGCCTGGTACGCCGACCACCCGGCCATGGTCCGCGAGGCCCTCGCCCGCCACGGCCGCACCCTCGACCACCTCGGGCTCGCCCCGTGACCCGCGACCTGACCCGCGACCTGACCCGCGACCTGACCCGCGACGCCGGGACCGGTGGCGCGCCCCCCGGACCCACCTCCGGCGACGCCCGGGCCGTCGGTCCGTCGACCGTCGGCCCCGGTGCTGATCCCTCCGGTGCCGATCACTCCGGTCGTCCCCAGGCCGACCGCACCGGGACCGATCGCCCCGACCCGGCCGAGACCCGTCGCCGGGCGGCGCTCCCGTTGCACCTGGTGCATGACGACGCACGCCACGGGGTGGCGCTCTACGCCCGTCAGGTCGCCGGGTCGCTGGGCGCCCGGGTGCTCGTCGGCACCCCGGCCGAGGCCGTCGCCGAGGCGCGTCGCACCGGCGCGGGCTCGGTGCACGTGCACTGGACCGACCGGCTCTTCGGCGACTCGTCCGCGGAGTCGGCGGCGGCCGTGGTGGCGCTGGCCGCGCAGGTGCCGACCACCGTGACGTTGCACGACGTGCCACAGCCGTGGGCGGGCGAGGACCGCGCCGCGGCGTACGCCGAGGTCGTGCGCGGCGTGCGCACCTGGGCGGTCAACAGCCACCACGAGGCCGACCTGCTCGCGGGCGGGCTCGACCGGGTGCCCGGGCCGCCCGCTCCCGGGGCGCTGCGCTCGACCGTGGTGCACCTGCCCGTCGTGCCGCTCGACCCGGTCGATCCCGCCGATGCCGCGAGCGCAGCGGAGCCCGGCGACGGCGCCGTGCCGGAGGCCCCGGCGGGGCGCGTGCGCCTCGCGCTGCTGGGCTTCGTCTACCCCGACAAGGGCCACCGCGAGCTCGTGCGCGCAGCCGCGGCGCTGGCCCAGGAGGGGCACGACGTCGAGGTCGTCGCCCTCGGGGCGCCGGTGGCCGGCCACGACGACCTGCTCGACGAGCTCGCCGCGCGTGCCCGCACCGGCGGGGTGGGCTGGCGGGTCACCGGCTACCTCAGCGACGCCGACCTCGCGGCCTGGATGCGTGCCGTCGACGTGCCGGTCACCGGCCACCGCCACGTCTCGGCGTCGGGGTCGATGAACTCCTGGCTCGCCGCCGGCCGCCGCCCGCTCGCGCTCGACGGGCCCTACGTGCGCGAGGTCGACGCCCTGCGCCCCGGCGGCTTCCGGCTCTACGACGACGACTCGCTGGTCGACGAGCTGCGTGCGGCCCTGGCCGACCCTGCCCGCACCCGCGCCGCGGCCGACGACCTGCGCCCCCTGCTGAGCGACACCGCGCGGGCCTATGCCGCCTGGTGGGCCGGCGTGCACCGCGCCCTGCCCCACCCGCCGCAGCCGGTGCTCGAGCCGTGGTGACGGGAGGCCGTCGTGCGGCCCAGCGGACCGGCCCGCTGGCCGGCCCCGTCGACCTGCCGGGCCTCGAGGTCGCGCCGCCCGGCGTCCTGCCCGTGCCGGGCAACCGGTGGGACCTCGCGCTCGCGGTCGCTCCCGGCGACGCCCACGAACCCACCCCCGTCCACGACCCCGGCGACGCCCGCGACCCCGGCGACGCCCGCGACCCCGCCGACGCCCGCGACCCTGCCGACGCCCGCGACTCCGCCGACGCCCGCGACCCCGCCGACGCCCACTCCGACGCCCACTCCGCCGCCCGATCCGCCGCCCGATCCGACGCCCACTCCGACGCCCACTCCGACGCCCACTCCGGCGCCCACTCCGGCGCCCACTCCGGCGCCCACTCCGGCGCCCCCGCCCGCGGCGGCCCGCCGGCGGTGACGGTGGTCGTCACCCACTTCGAGCAGCCCCGCGAGCTGGCCCGCACCCTGCACGCGCTCACCCGCCAGACCGGCGCGGGCACGACCTGGCGCGACGTCGAGGTGGTGGTCGCCGACGACGGCTCGCGCGAGCCGCCGGCGGTGCCCGACGGCGTACGGCTCGTGCGCCAGGCCGACCGCGGCTTCCGCGCCGGCGCCGCGCGCAACCTCGGCGCTGCGGCCGGCCGCGGCGAGGTGCTGGTCTTCCTCGACGCCGACACCACCCCCGAGCCGGGCTTCCTCAGCGCGATGGTGAGGCTGCCCGCCTGCTGTCCCGAGGCGCTGGTCGTGGGTCGCCGCCGCCACGCCGACCTCGCCGCGACCGACCCCGCGGCGCCGGTGGAGCAGGTCGGTCCGCAGCGCGAGCTGCCCGCACCCGCGTGGCTCGACGACGCCTACGCCGCCAGCCGCGACCTGCTCGACGCCGACGAGCGCTCCTACCGCTTCGTCATCGCCGCGGTGCTCGCGTGCAGCCGCTGGCTCTTCGAGGGTCTCGGCGGCTTCGACGAGACCTTCCGCGCCTACGGCGGCGAGGACTGGGAGCTCGCGGCCCGCGTGTGGCGCCACGGCGGGCTGCTCGCCCACGCCCCCGACGCGGTGGCCTGGCACGACGGACCCGACTGGGCCGGTCGCGACGAGGTCGAGCGTCGCGCCCGCAAGCTCGACGAGACCCTCGCCGTGGCGCGCCGCCTCGACGGCCCCGGCGCCACCACCACCGGCCTGCGCCTCGGCCCGCCCGACCCGGTGGTCGTCGTGGCCGAGGGCCTCGACCCCACCGGCGTCGCCGTCTGCGTCGACAGCCTGCTCGCCGCGCTCCCGCGGGCCCGGGTGCACCTCTCCCGCGCCGACCACGCCCGGCTGGGCGGCGCCGACGACCGGCTGCGGCTGGGCCGCCCCGACCTGCGCACCGCCTCCCGCCTGCTCGAGGTACGCCGACCCGTGCGCGGCCCCGCCGCGGGCTGGCACGCGGTGCTCGACGCCCTCACCGGCGGCGACGCCCCCGGGGCGGTCGGGGTGGGCGGGGAGGGCGCGTCGGGCGACGGTCCCGGCGACGGTGCCGCGGAGTGGCTGCGGCTCACCGACCTGCGCACGGTGCGCCGCCGGCGACGGTGGGCCCGCGCCGGGGCCGAGGGCGTCGACGCGCTCTTCGGCGAGACCACCCTGACCGGCCTCGACCTGCGGCCGGTCGCCCCCGACGCCTCGCTCGAGTCCTACCTCGGCGGCTGGGGCTGACCGAGCGGCCCGCTCACCGGCCGCCGGCACGCGTCGGTGGTGCCGGCACGGGCTCGGTGGCCCGCCCCGCGCTCCGACGTCATGCGCACGGTGGATGCGCATCCACGTCTCGTATGACGTCTCGACCGGTCCCCTCAGCCGCGGTCGCCGGGGCTCCCGCGGTGGCCCGCCCCGCGCTCCGACGTCATGCGCAGGGTGGATGCGCATCCACGTCTCGTATGACGTCTCGACCGGCCCCGTCAGCCGCGGTCGCCGGGGCTCCCGCGGTGGCCTGCCCCGCGCTCCGACGTCATGCGCAGGGTGGATGCGCATCCACGTCTCGTATGACGTCTCGACCGGCCCCGTCAGCC
>NZ_CAKASO010000066.1:0-11129 GCF_916862475.1 Nocardioides sp. Leaf374 | reverse complement strand
GGGCGGGCCGGCCGGCGGCGGGCCCGGCGGTCCGGGGGGCGGCCCGGCCGGGGGCGGTCCCGGCGGAGGGAGGCTGCTCATCAGCCCTCGAGGATCCGCTCGACGCGCTCGACCTTGGCGCTGAGCTGGCCCTCCCACCCGGGACGGATGTCGGCCTTGAGCACGAGCCCGACGCGCGGGGAGACGGCGGCCACGACGTCGACGGCGCGCTTGACCACGGCCATCACCTCGTCCCACTCCCCCTCGATGTTGGTGAACATCGCGTTGGTCTCGCACGGCAGGCCCGACTCGCGCACGACGCGCACGGCGGCCGCGACGGCCTCCGAGACGCCGCCGGTGTCGTCACCGCTGGTGGGGGTGATGCTGAAGGCCACGATCATGGGCCCACCGTAGCCGCGCCGCCGTCCTCGACCGTGAGCACCGCCCGGGCTCGGCCCTGCCGACGGGCTCGACGGGTGGGGTCAGCAGGCGACCCTGACGACCTGCCTCTGGCCCACTCCCTGCTCGTCGACGGCGACCCACCACACGCGCACGGGGCCCTCGAGGCCGATCCCGGTGGGCGGGAGGCAGGTCGGCCGACCACCCTCGTGGAAGTCACCGCGCCGGTCGGTCCAGGCGACGTCGCGCG
This sequence comes from Nocardioides sp. Leaf374, assembly GCF_916862475.1. Taxonomy (NCBI): domain Bacteria; kingdom Bacillati; phylum Actinomycetota; class Actinomycetes; order Propionibacteriales; family Nocardioidaceae; genus Nocardioides; species Nocardioides sp. Leaf374. Next base: position 10,501 of record NZ_CAKASO010000066.1, on the reverse strand, counting down.
GCACGGAGACGGTCCACCCGTCCTCGAGCTCGCAGCTGATGGTGCCCGGCGCCGAGAGGCAGCTGACGTCCTCCTCCACGACCCGGGCGTCACGGCCCACGGCGAAGCCGAGCCCTGCCGCGACCACCACCAGCGCGCCCGTCGCGAGCAGCCGGCGTCGCGCCCAGCCCGGCGCGCGGGGCCCAGCGGCGGACCCAGCGGTCGCGGGCGGCGCCGCGGACGACGCCGCGGACGACGCTGCGGGCCGCGGGACGGACTGCGGGACGGACTGCGGGACGCCGGGGCCGGGTCTGCTCACGACGGCAGTGTGCCAGGCCGGGGCCTCGGTGACGGGCTGTTCCTCCCACCGCCCCGCCGCCGGTCCGTTTCACGGCACCGCCGGGGCCGGCAGCGCCTCGCGCAGACGGGCCAGGCCGTCACGGGCCTGGGACTTCACCGTGCCGACCGAGACACCGAGCAGCTCGGCGGTCTGGCGCTCGGTGAGGTCGTCGAAGTAGCGCAGCACCACCACGGCGCGCTGCCGCGGCGCCAGGGCCTGCAGGGCCGCCCGGAGCACCAGGGCCTGGTCGTGTCGACCGACGGGGTCGTGGCCCACCTCGGGCAGCCGGTCGGTGGACACCTCCCGCCACCGACGCCGCCGCCACCGCGAGACGTTCTCGTTGACCAGGATCCGGCGCACGTAGGGCTCCGGGTCGTCCTCGATCCTGCGCCACGCGCCGCTGGCCTTGACCAGCGCGACCTGCACGAGGTCCTCCGCGTCGTCGGCGTCACCGGTGAGCAGGTAGGCCGTGCGCAGCAGCGCCCCGCGGCGGGCCAGCACGTAGGAGGTGAAGCTGTCAGGGGCGGACACGTCGCCTCCACAGCCCCACGCCGGCCGCGCCGAGCAGCACCACGACGACGCCGAGCGCGGCGACCGCCCGCGGGTCGAAGGGGTCGGGCGGCGCGAGGACGTCGCGCTCGGGCGCCGACCAGACGCCCTGGGCGAACGAGACCTGCGCCGACGCGACCTGCAGCTCCGCGCGGCTGACCACCTCCGCCTCCCCCGTCGCGACGTCGACGGAGACGAAGGCGGTCTCGAGGTCGCTCGCCGCGAGCACGACGTGGGTCGCGTCGCGCCACCCCACGGGCGTCAGGGTCTCGGGGGCGTAGCCCTCCACCCGCAGCGGCCGCACCGTGAGCCGTCCGTCCGTCGCCGGGGTCGCCAGCACCGGCTCGGTGGGCCGGTCGGCGAACCGCCCGGTGCCGCGGGCGTAGGCGGTGGTCACGACGGTGGGGCCCTCGGGGGAGGCGAACGCCGCCCCGAGGAGCTGCCGGTCGCCCCGAAGCACCTCTCGCGCACCGGGGCCGGGGTAGCGCACCACCCTCCGCCCGGAGGTCGCCACCAGCGAGCCGCTGTCGACGGCGCCCATCCCCGGCACGTAGGCCGGACGGTCCGCGATCCCCAGGCTGATGCTGGTGCCGTTGGACAGGTCCCAGGCCGCCGCGCTCAGGAAGGAGGAGGTGCTCCCCGAGGCGCTCCCGACGTCGGTGTGGGCGAAGGTCGACCACCACAGCGTGTCGCCGGCCCAGGCCAGGCCCTCGGGCTGCAGCCCGTGCTCGCTGACCACCTCGCGCCGCCGGACCTCCCCGGTCGTCGTGTCCATCACCGCCAGGCCCGTCACCGGCGCGTCGGTGCCCGAGGCCGCGGGGTCGACGGGCGCACCCGTGATCGCACCGCCGCTGGTCCACCAGGCCAGCCACCGACCGTCCGCCGACAGCGCGGTGGCGAGGTCGCCGTGCGCGGCGTCGACGAGCGGGAGGAACGCGTACTCCCCCGTCGCCGACACCCCGACCAGCCCTGGTCGGCTGCCGAGCCAGCCGGCGTCGCTCCACGGCACGGTGGCCACGAGCGGGCCCGTCGGCGCCTCGGCGGCGGGCAGCCAGTCGTTCGGCGTGAAGAAGGTGTCGGGCAGCCGCAGCCCGCCGCCGACCCCCGGGTCGACGGCACCCGCCGGCTGGACCTCGGCGCGCCCCCGGTCCCAGGCCAGCCCGCCCAGGGCGGCCAGCAGCACCAGCACCGCCGCCACCCCCGCTGCACCCACCGCTCGGCGCCGACGGCGGTACGCCGCGCCGCGCGCCCACAGCTCGTCGGGGGCGGGGGGCGCGCCGCTCGGGTCGGCCCGGTCGGCGAGCAGGCTCATCGTCTCGCGCAGGTCGTCGCTCATGGGTGGGGGTCCTTCCTGTCCTCATCCACCCACACGTCGCGGGCCCCGGAGAAGGAGGGGCCCGGCGACGGACTTCCTCCTGCCACCGGGGCCCGCGGCTCATCGGACCCGGTCAGGAGGCCGGGCCCGGCCCGTCGGCACGAGCGGCCCCGGTCCCCGTGCGTGCCACCGGCGACGGCAGCACCGCGCGGGCGACGACGAGCAGCCACGTGCCGGCGTAGCCGACGCTGGTGACGACGTCGGTGACGTGGTGGGCGCCCTGGTAGAGCCGGGCGGCCAGCACGAGCGCCGGCACGAGGAGGATGGCCAGCGCCCACGGGCGAGCGGCGGCGGAGTAGGCGAGGGCGAGCAGGGCCAGGGCGCCGTACGCCGTGACCGCGGTGCCGACGTGGCCCGACGGGAAGCTGTGGTCGGGCACGAGCCCCGGGTCGAGGATCGGCACCGGGGGCCGGTCACGCGAGATCAGGTGGGTGCCGACGGCGTAGATCCCGCCGGTGCCGGCCACGACGAGCGCCACGAAGACCAGCGGGCGCCAGGTGCGACGCCAGGCGGCGAAGGCCAGCGCCGAGAGCGCCGCGACGGCCATGCCGACCGGGGTGTCGGCCAGCAGGGTGCCGACGTCGGCCACCTCGCCCAGCCCCGGGGTGCGCTCGTCGGCGATGCCGCGCGAGACGTCGTCGTCCCACCCGCCCACCGAGGAGGCGAGCGTGTGGGTGAGCAGCCAGCCGACGCCGAGCACCACGGCGACCAGTACCACCCAGGTCAGGACGAGGCGGCCGGCGGTGGCCAGCAGGGCCCGGGCGCGCGACGCGGGCTCGGCCGGGGTGGTCGTGGTGGAGGGCATCGGGCCAGTCTGGTGCACCCGGTGCCCGGTCACCCCGCTCCGCCGCGCCGACGCAGGCGCTCGCCCGGCACGCCGAGGTGGCGGCGGGAGCAGACTGGGCCCGTGACCCCCCAGCGCACGACCTTCCCCGACGGCACGACCACCCTCGAGCACGAGCTGGAGGTGCCGCTCGACCACGCCGACCCCTCGCGGGGCACCCTCACGGTCTTCGCCCGCGAGGTCGTCGCGCCGGGCGGGGAGCACCGGCCCCACCTGGTCTTCCTCCAGGGCGGTCCGGGCTCGGAGGCGACCCGGCCCACCTTCGGCCCCACCGCGCCCGGCTGGGTGGCGCACGCCCTGCGCCACTTCCGCGTCGTGCTGCTCGACCAGCGCGGCACCGGCCGCTCCACGCCGGTCGGCGAGCCCGCCGACCTCGGCGCCACCCCGCAGGAGCAGGCCGACCGGCTCGCGCTCTTCCGGGCCGACGCGATCGTCGCCGACGCCGAGCTGCTGCGTGCCCACCTCGGCGTGGAGCGCTGGTCGGTCCTCGGCCAGTCCTTCGGCGGCTTCTGCCTGCTGCACTACCTCAGCGTGGCGCCGGGGTCGCTGGCCGCGGGCTACTTCACCGGCGGGCTGCCGCCGGTCGCCCGCCCGGTCGACGACGTCTACGCCGCGACCTACCCCACCGTCCTGGAGCGCAACCGGCTCTTCCACGAGCGCTACCCCGCCGACCGCGACCGCGTGCGACGCGTGCACGACCTGGCCGCCGAGGGCCGCATCGTCCTGCCCGGCGGCGACCGGCTGACCCCCGCCCGCCTCCGCAACGCCGGCAGCGTGCTCGGCATGTCCTACGGCGCGGAGACGATGCACCACCTGCTCGAGCTCGACCCGCTCTCCCGCGCCTTCCGCCATGACCTGGCCCACCTCGTGCCGTGGGGCGGTCGCAACCCGCTCTACACGCTGCTCCAGGAGTCCTGCTACGCCGACGGCACCACGACGGGCTGGGCCGCGGCGCGCACCCTGCCCGAGGAGTTCCGCGCCGACCCCACGCTCTTCGTCGGCGAGCACGTCTTCCCCGAGACGATCGCCGACGACTCCGAGCTGGCGCCGCTGGCCGGGGCCGCCGACCTGCTGGCCCACCGCGCCTGGCCGCGGCTCTACGACGCCGACGCGCTGGGCGAGGTCGACGTGCCCTGCGCGGCCGCGGTCTACGCCCGTGACCCCTACGTCGACGCGACGCTGTCGCTGGAGACCGCCGCCCTGGTGCCGACGCTGAGCACCTGGGTCACCGACGAGCACGAGCACGACGGCCTGCGCACCTCCCCCGAGGTCGTCCTCGACCACCTCTTCGCGCTGGCCCCGCCGCCGGCCTGAGACACCCGCACGCGCTCGGACGCACCCGGACGCACCGGTGCCCCGGACCGCTGCTGCGGTCCGGGGCACCGGTGGTGGGGCAGGTCGGGCCGGGCCCGAACGGGCCCGGCTCGGTCAGGCCTTGAGCAGGTTGCGCAGGACGAACTGCATGATGCCGCCGTTGCGGTAGTAGTTCGCCTCACCGGGGGTGTCGATGCGCACGACGGCGTCGAACTCGACGTCGTCGTGGCCGCCACCGGTGGCGACGACCTTGACGGTCCTCGGGGTGGTGCCGTCGTTGAGGGCGGTGACGCCGGTGACCGAGAAGGTCTCCTCGCCGGTCAGGCCGAGCGACTCGGCGCTCTGGCCCTCGGGGTACTGCAGCGGCAGCACGCCCATGCCGATGAGGTTGGAGCGGTGGATGCGCTCGTAGGACTCGGCGATGACGACCTTGACGCCCAGCAGCGCGGTGCCCTTGGCCGCCCAGTCGCGCGAGGAGCCGGAGCCGTACTCCTTGCCCGACAGCACGACCAGCGGGGTGCCCTCGGCGATGTACTTCTCCGAGGCCTCGAAGACGGTGGTGACGTCGCCGGAGCCGTCGGCGGAGAAGTCGCGCGTGAAGCCGCCCTCGGTGCCGGGGGCGATCTGGTTGCGCAGGCGGATGTTGGCGAAGGTGCCGCGGATCATGACCTCGTGGTTGCCGCGGCGCGAGCCGTAGGAGTTGAACTCGCGCTGCTCGACGCCGTGCTCGGCGAGGTACCGGCCGGCCGGCGAGTCCTTCTTGATCGCACCCGCCGGGCTGATGTGGTCGGTGGTGACCGAGTCGCCGAGCTTGAGGAGCACGCGGGCGCCCTCGACGTCGGTGACCGGGGCCGGCTCGTCGGGCATGCCGTCGAAGTACGGAGGCTTGCGGACGTAGGTGGACTCGGGGTCCCAGGCGAAGGTCTTGCCCTCGGGCGTGGGCAGCGACTGCCACTGCTCGTCGCCGGCGAAGACGTCGGCGTAGTCCTTGGTGAACATCTCCGAGGTGATGGCGTCGGCGATGACGTCCTCGACCTCGGCGGCGCTGGGCCAGATGTCCTTGAGGAACACGTCGTTGCCGTCGGTGTCCTGACCCAGCGGGTCGGTGAACAGGTCGACGTCCATCGATCCGGCCAGGGCGTAGGCCACGACCAGCGGCGGGGAGGCCAGGTAGTTCATCTTGATGTCGGGGTTGATGCGACCCTCGAAGTTGCGGTTGCCCGAGAGCACCGAGACGACGGCGAGGTCGTTGTCGTTGACGGCCTGGCTGACCTCGGGGATGAGCGGGCCCGAGTTGCCGATGCAGGTCGTGCAGCCGTAGCCGACGAGGTTGAAGCCGAGCTTGTCGAGGTACGGCGTGAGGCCGGACTTCTCGTAGTAGTCCGAGACGACCTTCGAGCCGGGCGCGAGGGTGGTCTTGACCCAGGGCTTGCGCTGCAGGCCCTTCTCGACGGCCTTCTTGGCCAGCAGGGCCGCGCCGATCATCACCGAGGGGTTGGAGGTGTTGGTGCACGAGGTGATCGCGGCGATGGTGACGGCGCCGTGGTCGAGCTCGAACTGCGTGCCGTCGGCGAGCGTGACCAGGGCGGGGTTGCTCGGGCGACCGCCGTCGGCCGGGGCGGCCGAGACGTAGTCGCGCGGCGGGGCCGAGCCGTTGCCCTCGTGGGAGGGGGCGTCGGAGGCCGGGAAGGTCTCCTCGACGGTCTCGTCGTAGCCGGTGGCGCCCGCGGCGTCGTCGGGGTCGTTGTCGCCCTCGTCGACGTACTCGCTCAGCGCACCGCGGAAGGCGGTCTTGGCCGAGGTGACCTCGACGCGGTCCTGGGGGCGCTTCGGGCCGGCCAGCGACGGCACGACGGTGGAGACGTCGAGCTCGAGGCGCTCGGAGTAGCGCGGCTCGGCCGACGGGTCGTGCCACAGGCCCTGGGCCTTGGCGTAGGCCTCGACCAGCGCGAGCTGCTCCTCGGAGCGGCCGGTGAGCTTGAGGTACTTCGTGGTCTCCTCGTCGATCGGGAAGACCGCGATGGTCGAGCCGAACTCGGGGCTCATGTTGCCGATCGTGGCGCGGTTGGCCAGGGGCAGCGCGGAGACGCCGGGGCCGTAGAACTCGACGAACTTGCCGACCACGCCGTGCTTGCGCAGCATCTCGGTGATGGTGAGCACGAGGTCGGTGGCGGTCGTGCCCTCGGGCAGGTCGCCGTTGAGCTTGAAGCCGACCACGCGCGGGATGAGCATGGAGACGGGCTGGCCGAGCATGGCCGCCTCGGCCTCGATGCCGCCCACGCCCCAGCCGACGACGCCGATGCCGTTGACCATGGTGGTGTGGGAGTCGGTGCCGACGCAGGTGTCGGGGTAGGCCTGCAACTCGCCGTCGACCTCGCGGGTGAAGATCGTGCGGGCGAGGTGCTCGATGTTGACCTGGTGCACGATGCCGGTGCCCGGGGGGACGACCTTGAAGTCGTCGAAGGCGCCCTGGCCCCAGCGCAGGAACTGGTAGCGCTCGCGGTTGCGCTCGTACTCGATCTCGACGTTGCGCTCGAAGGCCTCGGGGGTGCCGAAGACGTCGGCGATCACGGAGTGGTCGATGACCATCTCGGCCGGGGCCAGGGGGTTGATCTTGCTGGCGTCGCCGCCGAGCTCGGCCATCGCCTCGCGCATCGTGGCCAGGTCGACGACGCAGGGCACGCCGGTGAAGTCCTGCATGATCACGCGCGCCGGCGTGAACTGGATCTCCTTGCTGGGGTCGGCGTCGGCGTCCCAGCCCGCGATCGCGCGGATGTCGTCGGCGGTGATGTCGGCGCCGTCCTCGGTGCGCAGGAGGTTCTCCAGCAGCACCTTGAGGCTGAAGGGCAGGCTCGCGACGTCGAGGCCCTCTCCCTCGACCGCGTCGAGGCGGAAGATCTCGTAGGACTTCCCGTCCACGTCCAGGGTGCTCTTGGCACCGAAGCTGTCCTGACTGGGCATGCGCCTTCATCTCCTCTGGTGCGACGCGTGCGCGTCGCCGTCTCTGGTTCGCCGCTGCCATCTTGCCGTCGGGACGCACCCCCTCAAAAGGAAGGCTGCCCTAACACCGAGCGACCGGTCACCGTTAGTTTGTCTTGATGTCAAGATACATCATGTCGAGCGATCGCGGTACGCCGCGCCGCGTCGGGCACCCGGGTCGATTGCGCCCCCTGGCCGGGGCGGGTAGGTTCTCGCGCTTGTGCGTGGCTCGGGGCGGACCTACTGGCGACTGCTGGTCGCCGGCTTCCGGCGCGGGTCGACCTACCGCCTGGCCGCCCTCGGCGGGCTGGTCGCCAACGCCACCTTCGGGCTGCTCAAGGTGGCCGTGCTGCTCGCCACCGTCGAGGCCGCCGGCGGCGAGCTGGCCGGCTACGACGCGGCGCAGATGAGCGCCTACATCTGGCTCTCCCAGGGTCTGCTCGGCTCGGTCAACCTGTTCGGACGCACCGACGTGGCCGAGCGGATCAAGACCGGCGACATCGCCGTCGACTTCCTGCGCCCTCTCGACGTGCAGGCCGCCACGATCACCACCGCCGTGGGCCAGGCGCTCTTCGCGCTGCTCCCCCGCGGCGTGCCCTCGGTGGTGCTCGGTGCCCTCGTGGTGGGCATGGCCACCCCCGACCACCCGGCGTCCTACGCCCTCGGCGCGCTCAGCGTGCTGCTCGGCATCGTGCTCTCGTGGGCCACGGTCTACGTCGTGGCCACCGCCGGCTTCTGGCTGGTCGACGCCCGCGGGCTCCAGGTGCTCTACATGGTGGTCTCGGGCTTCCTGGCCGGCCTCTTCGTGCCGATCTGGCTCTTCCCCTCCTGGCTGGTCGCGCTCGCCCAGGCCACCCCCTTCCCGGCGATGCTGATGTACCCCGTCGACGTGCTGTCGGGGCGCGTGGAGGGCCTCGGCGCGCTCGCGATGGTCGCCGCCCAGGTCGGGTGGCTGGCTCTCGTGCTGCTCGCGGGCCACCTCCTCACCCGCGCCGGGCGGGTCCGCCTGGAGGTGCAGGGTGGCTGAGCCGACCCGGGCCCGGCCCGCGACCGGGACCGAGTCCGAGCCCGGGCCCGGGCCCGGGACCGCACCCGCCGCGGGGACCCGCCGCGGACCGCTCGCGCGCGGGCGGCGCGCTGCTGCGCCGTACCTCGCGGTGCTGGGGTCGCGGGCGCGCTCGCAGCGCTCCTACCGCGTCGGCTTCGGCGTCGACCTGGCCAGCTCGCTCCTGGTCGGCATGGTGGAGCTGGCCGAGGTGTGGGTGCTCTTCCACAACGTCGACCGGCTCGGGGGCATCGACTTCGCGCAGGTGCTGCTGGTCTTCGGCCTCGCCGACCTCTGCTTCTCGCTGGCCGACCTCGCCTTCGGCCACTGCGACACGCTGCCGACCTACGTGCGCGCCGGCACCCTGGACGTCTTCTACCTGCGCCCCCAGCCGCTGCTGCTCCAGCTCGTCACCAGCGACCTGAGCCTGCGGCGCCTGGCCCGTGCGGCCGTCGGGCTGGCCGCCCTGGTGGCGGGGCTCGTGGTCAACGACGTGGCGTGGTCGCCGGCCACCGTCGCGCTGCTGCTCGTGGCCGTCGTCAGCGGGATCGCCACCTTCGCCGCGCTCTTCGTCACCGCGGCCGGGCTGCAGTTCTTCCTCCTCGACGGCGCCGAGCTGACCAACGCCTTCGTCTACGGCGGGCGCTACGCCGCCTCGCAGCCGGCCAGCGTGTGGTCGCGGCCGCTGGTGGTCGTCTTCGGCTTCTTCTTCCCCATGGCCTTCACCGCCTACCTGCCCGCCCTCGCCCTGCTCGACCTGCCCGGGTCGGACTGGCTCCCGGGCTGGCTGGGCTGGTGCGCACCGCTGGCCGCGGCGTGGGCCTGGGCCCTGGCCACACTGAGCTGGCGCACCGGCGTGCGCCACTACCGAGGAGGCGGCGGATGAGCGGTCCCACGACACCCGGCACCCTGCCGGGCGGCCCGGGCGAGACCGGGCCCGTGATCGAGACCCACGGGCTGACGCGGGAGTTCACGGTGCGCGACGGGCTGCGCCGCCGCCGCGTGAGGGCCGTCGACGACCTCACCGTCACCGTCGGTGCCGGGGAGGCGGTGGGCTACATCGGCGCCAACGGCGCGGGCAAGTCGACCACCATCAAGATGCTCGCCGGCATCCTCGTGCCGACCTCCGGCACGGTGCGCACCTGCGGGCTGCGTCCGGTCGAGGACCGGCGCCGCCTGGCGCGCCGCGTCGGCGTGGTCTTCGGGCAGCGCTCGCAGCTGTGGTGGGACCTCCCGGTGCGCGAGTCGTTCCAGATCCTGGCCGCGATCCACTCCCTCGACGCCGCCGCCGAGCGCGCCCGCACCGAGGAGCTGGTGGAGCGCCTGGAGATGGGCGACTTCCTCGGCACCCCGGTGCGCCAGCTCTCGCTGGGCCAGCGGATGCGCGCCGAGGTGGCCGCGGCGCTGCTGCACTCCCCCGCGCTGGTCGTGCTCGACGAGCCCACCATCGGCCTCGACGTGCTCTCCAAGCAGCGGCTGCGCGAGTTCCTGGTCGCCGAGCGCCGCACCCACGGCACGACCCTGCTGCTGACCACCCACGACATGGGCGACGTCGAGCGGCTCTGCGACCGCGTGCTGCTGGTCGACCGCGGCGCGCTGGTCTTCGACGGCGACCTGGCCGGGCTCTCGCGCACCGTCGGCGCCGAGCGGGTCATGGTCGTCGACCTCGCGGGGGCGACCCCCGACCTGACCGGCCTGCCCGACGTACGCCACCTGGGCAGCGAGGGCGGTGGCCTGCGCCAGCGGCTGTCCTTCGACCCCGACACCACCACCGCCGCGCGCGTGCTCGCCGCCGTCTCCGAGCACGCCGAGGTGCTCGACCTGTCGATCGAGGAGCCCGACGTCGAGGACGTCGTGCGCCGGGTCTACGCCGCCCGCCGCTGAGGCGGCTCGGCCGGTCAGGGAGAGGCCGACACCCGCGCCCGGCGCGGGTCGCCGAGGCAGGCGTCGCGCGGTGTTGGGCGGACGCGGGGCCGCGGCTCAGGCGCGCTCGAGCAGGGCGACGCACTCGACGTGGTGCGTCATCGGGAAGAGGTCGAAGGCGCGCAGCGAGGTGAGGTGGTAGCCGTGCTCGGC
>NZ_CAKASO010000065.1:0-11678 GCF_916862475.1 Nocardioides sp. Leaf374 | reverse complement strand
CGCGACGTGCGGGGCGCTCTCGGAGCTGTAGGCAACGCCGCGCTCGTCGGTCTCGAAGGTCTCCCAGTGGCCGGCGGCGATGCGCGCGGCGGGCGGCGGGCGCTGCCCGGCGTACGGGGTCGGGCTCGGGGTCGGGCTCGGGCTCGGGGGAGACCTTCGCCGACCGGCTGCGCCGGCGCATCGAGGCCCACCGCGAGGAGCCGGCCGACGACCGCCCGCAGCTGGTGACGGTGTCGCTGCGGGTGGAGGCCGACGAGGAGGAGCTGGTCGCCGGCGCGGTGCGGCTGGTGCCCCAGGTGCACGACGAGCGCAACCCGCTCCACGTCTGCGACGCGGCCCTGCTGTGGACGCAGGACCCGGACGAGCCCGGCGGCCACGGGTTCGGCGACCGGGCCCGCACGCACGCCCTCGTCGCGCTGCGCGCCGCCGCCGACACCTGGCCGGTGCTCGAGCGGCTGCTCGAGCTGCGCGTGCCCGACGAGATCACCCTCGACGCCGAGGAGCTGGTCAGCCTGCTCGAGGTCGGCGTGGGCGCGCTCGGGCAGCGTGGCGTCGACGTGCTGTGGCCCCGCTCGCTGGGCCGCGACCTCACCGCCACGGCGGTGCTCGACGCCCGGCCGGCGGCGCCGGGTCGGGCCGCGCCCGGCCCGCGGGAGGAGGCCCTCCAGGACAGCATCCTGGCCCCCGACCAGCTCTTCGCCTTCCGCTGGCAGGTCGCTCTGCACGGCGACCCGCTCACCGAGGAGGAGATGGAGCAGCTGGCCACCGCCGCGGCCCCGGTGCTGCGGCTGCGGGGCGGCTGGACCGTCGTGGACCCCGCGGTGGCCCGCAAGGCGCGCCAGCGGATGGTGCGCTCGCTCTCGGCGGTCGAGGCGCTGGCGACGGCGCTCACCGGCGTCGGGGTGGTCGAGCGGCGCCGCGCCGACGCCGAGCCCGCCCCCCTGGAGCAGGTGGTGGTCGGGGCGAGCCTGCTGAGGATGCGCGACCGGATCACGCAGGCCGCGGTCAGGCCCCCCGTCGAGACCCCCGCCGGGCTGCGCGCCACCCTGCGCGACTACCAGCGCCACGGCCTGACCTGGCTGGCCGAGCTGACCTCGCTCGGCCTGGGGGCCTGCCTGGCCGACGACATGGGCCTGGGCAAGACCGTCACCCTCATCGCGCTGCACCTGCACCGCCACGACGAGGGCGCCACCGGCCCGACCCTGGTGGTCTGCCCGACCTCGCTGCTGGGCAACTGGGAGGCCGAGATCGCGCGCTTCGCCCCCGGCGTGCCGGTGCGCCGCTTCCACGGGGGCCAGCGCTCCCTCGACGACCTCGAGGCGGGCCTGACCGGCGACCCCGGCTTCGTGCTGACGACCTACGGCACGATGCGGGTCTCCCACGAGCAGCTGGCCGGCGTGGCCTGGGACCTCGTGGTCGCCGACGAGGCCCAGCACGTCAAGAACCCCCGCTCGGCCACGGCCCGCCACCTGCGCCGCATCCCCAGCCGCGCCCGGGTCGCGCTCACCGGCACCCCGGTCGAGAACGACCTCACCGAGCTGTGGGCGATCCTCGACTGGGCCACCCCGGGGCTGCTGGGCAGCCGCAACGCCTTCCGCAAGGTGTGGGCCGCGCCGATCGAGTCGGGCCTCGAGCCGACCAAGGCCCGGCAGTTCGCCGACCTCGTCGAGCCCTTCCTGCTGCGCCGGCGCAAGTCCGACCCCGGCATCGCCCCGGAGCTGCCGGCCAAGACCGAGACCGACCACCCGCTCTCGCTGACCCGCGAGCAGACCGTGCTCTACGAGGCCTTCGTGCGCGACACGATGGAGCGCATCGAGCGGGCCGACGAGGAGACCCGCCGCGGTCTGGTGCTGGCCCTGCTCACCGGGCTCAAGCAGATCTGCAACCACCCCGCGCACTTCCTCAAGCAGTCGGGCGGCCGCGTCGCGGGACGCTCGGAGAAGATCGACCTGCTCGACGAGCTGCTCTCCACGGTGCTCGCCGAGGGCGGCGCCGCCCTGGTCTTCACGCAGTACGTCGCGATGGCGCGGCTGGTCGAGTCCCACCTCTCGGCCCAGGGGATCGCCCACCAGTTCCTCCACGGCGGCACGCCCGTGCGCGAGCGCGAGGCGATGGTGCGGCGCTTCCAGGACGCTGCGCCCGACGAGCCCGCGCCGGTCTTCCTGCTCTCGCTCAAGGCCGGGGGCACGGGGCTCAACCTCACCCGTGCCGACCACGTCGTCCACCTCGACCGCTGGTGGAACCCCGCGGTCGAGGAGCAGGCCACCGACCGCGCCTACCGCATCGGCCAGACCCGCCCGGTGCAGGTGCACCGCATGACCACCCGCGGCACGATCGAGGAGAAGGTGGGCGAGCTGCTGGCGCGCAAGCGGGCGCTGGCCGACGCCGTGCTCGGGGGCGGGGAGGCCGCGCTCACCGAGCTGAGCGACGCGGAGCTGCGCGACCTCGTGACCCTGCGCCGCGACCCCGCCGGGGGCGCCGCGGCCGGCGGGCCGGACCTCCCGTGAGCGCCCTGCTCCACCCCCGGCTCGCCCCGCGCCGCTCGCGCACCCGGGCGAGCACGTGGTGGGGCAAGGCGTGGGTGCGCGCGGTCGAGGAGTCGGCCTACGCCGAGGCCGACCTGGCCGCCGGCCGCAGCCTGGCCCGTGGCGGGCGGGTGGGGCAGGTGAGCGTCGACGACGGGTCCTTCCTCGCCTCCGTGGAGGACGCCCACGGCCTGTGGACGGTCTCCGGGGAGGTCCCCGTGCTCGACCGGCCCGGCGCCGAGGCCCTGGTGGAGGCGGTGGCGGCGGCCTCGGGCCGGGTCGCCGCGCTGCTGGGCGGCGACCTGCCCCACGACCTGGTCGAGCACGCCGAGGAGGCTGGCGTCGAGCTGCTGCCCTACGGCGGCGAGCTCGCCACCACCTGCACCTGCCCCGCCTGGACCGACCCCTGCGCGCACGCCCTCGCGGTGCTCTACCAGCTGACCTGGCTGCTGGAGGCCGACCCCTTCGTGCTGCTGCACCTGCGCGGCGTGGGCCGCGAGGAGCTGCTGGCGCGGCTGCACGCCGACCACGCCGACCATGCCGGGGACCCCGGCCCGGCCGGTCGCGGGGACCACCCCGACCAGGGCGACGCCGCCGGCGCGGGGGAGGACCTCGACGACCTGACGCTGGCGCTCGACGCGAGCGTGCGCGCCGCGCGGCTGCTCGACCTGCTCGAGCGCGGCGCCGACGCCCTGGGCTCCGACGGCGGCCACGGGGACGCGCTCGACCGACTGTTCTGAGCGACCCGGCCCGGGGCCGCGGCGCGCACGAGGACTTCCCGGCACGACGTAGCACTCGCTACGATGGCTGGAGCAGAGGGTTCCTGCGCGTCTCGGAGGTGGGTTCGACGCGCGCCGGACGTGTCGCGCCCCGACACCAGCAAGATTCGAGATCGATCCGTGTCACCCCTCGTCAGCTACCGCCGTCTCCTCGGCCTCACCGGTCCGCTCTACGTCGTCGTCGCCTTCGTCGGCCGCCTGCCCGCGGCGATGAGCCAGATGGGCGCCCTGCTCCTCGTCTCCTCCGTCACCGGCTCCTACGCCGCGGGCGGTCTGGCCGCCGGCAGCCTCGCCGTGGCCAACGCGGTCGGCTCGCCGGTCGCCGGCGCGCTCGCCGACCGTCTGGGCCAGCGCCCCGTCGTGGTCGTGCAGTCGCTCCTCGGCGGGGCGGGCCTGCTCGTGCTCGTCGCGCTGGCCCACCGGGGCGCCGCCACCGGCGTGCTCGTCGCCGCGGCCGGCGCGGCCGGCCTGCTCATCCCGCAGGTGGGCCCGCTCGCCCGGGTGCGCTGGCGCCCGATCACCCGCGGCACCGGTGCGGCCCGCTCGCGGCTGGTCGACGCCGCGTTCTCCTACGAGGGCGCGGCCGACGAGGCGTCGTACGTGCTGGGCCCGGCGCTGCTCGGCGTCGTCGTCGCCATCGCCAGCCCCGGCACCGCGGTCGTGGTGGCCGCCGCGCTCCTGCTGGCCTTCGGCACGTGGTTCGGCCTGCACCCGACGGCTCGTCTGGTCGACCCCGACCACGCCGGCGCCGCGCGCGGCCGCCTGGTGACCGGAACCTTCGCGGCGCTCTTCGGGGCGCAGCTGCTGGTGGGCGTGCTCTTCGGGTCGGTGCAGACCGGCACGTCGGTGCTCGCCGAGGCCCAGGGCCAGCTCGGCCTGGCCGGCCTGGTGCACGCGACCCTCGGCATCGGCTCGGTGCTGGCCGGCCTCGCGATGGTGCTGCTGCCCGACTCCTTCCACCCCGCCCGCCGGCTGCTGGCCTTCGCGGTCGGCATGCTCGTGCTGTCCGCGCCGCTGCTGCTGGTCGACGGCCTCGGTCCGCTGGTCGCCGTCGTGATGGTGCTCGGCACGGTGATCGCGCCCTACATGATCACCACCTTCACCCTCGCCGAGCGGGTCGCCCCGCGCGCCCGCGTCGGCGCCGCGATGACGCTGATGGCCGGCGCCACCGGGATCGGCTACGCCCTGGGCTCCAGCACCGCCGGGCGCCTGGCCGACGCCTCGGGCCACACCGCGGCCTTCGCGGTCTCGGTGACCGGGGCCGGCCTCGCGGTCGTGCTCGCCCTCGTCGCCCAGCCGGCGCTGCGCCGCATCGAGCGGGTCGCCGACCCCGTCGCCACGCCCGAGCCCGCGGTCAGCCCCGTCGCCTGACGCCGCGGCGCCTCGCGCGGTCGCCCGGCCCGGGTCAGGCGTCGGCGCGCAGGGCGCGGACGGCCATGGCGCGCAGCAGGTCGCGCATGGCCGCGTCGTCGAGCAGGCCGCTGTGGGGCGTGGAGTTGATCAGCCCGAAGGCCGCGTGGGCGGTGGCGCGGGCGGCGCCGAGCCCGAGGTCGGGGTGCAGCAGCCGCAGCTGCTCGGCCCAGACCTCGACGTACTGCCGCTGCAGCAGCCTCACCTGCTCGCGCGCGGCGGGGGGCAAGGACTCCCAGTCGCGGTCCTGCACCACGATGAGCGCGCGGTGGCGCAGCGCGAAGTCGACGTGCCAGCCGACGAGGGCCTCGAGCGCGGCCGCCGGCGAGTCGGTCGCCGCGGCCCGCTCGCGCCCGACGGTCAGCAGCTGCTCGCTGATCGAGACCAGCATCTCGGCCAGCACGGCGTCCTTGCTGGCGAAGTGCTTGTAGAGCGCCGGGCCCGAGATGCCGCACGCCGCGCCGAGGTCGGCGACCGAGACACCGTGGAAGCCGCGCTGGGCGAAGAGCTCGGCCGCCGTGTCGAGGATCTGCTGCCGCCGGCTGGGCGGGGCGTCCTGCTCGGTCGTCACCGGCACAGGTTAGCGCTCGTTCACCGGCGCACCGGGCGACCTTCCAGCCCCCGGCCGCGCCGGCGGGGGCACCCCGTGGACGCTGCGGTTAACGATCGCTAACCTGGGCGCGTGACAGACCTCAGGGAGCTCACCGCCGACCTGCACGAGCGGCTGGCCGCGGCGCGGCGCGGCGGCACCGAGGCCGCGCGGGCCAAGCACACCGACCGCGGCAAGCTGCTGGTGCGCGACCGGGTCGACCGGCTGCTCGACCCCGGCAGCCCCTTCCTCGAGCTGAGCCCCCTCGCCGCCACGGGCATGTACGGCACCCCGGGCCAGGCCGGACCCGGGGCCGACGTCCCGGTCGGGGCCCCGGTCGACGCCGTGCCCAGCGCCGGCATCGTCACCGGGGTCGGCCAGGTCAGCGGCCGGCTCTGCGTGGTGGTGGCCAACGACGCCACGGTCAAGGGCGGCACCTACTACCCGCTCACGGTCAAGAAGCACCTGCGCGCCCAGCAGGTCGCGGCGGAGAACCACCTGCCCTGCGTCTACCTCGTCGACTCCGGCGGGGCCTTCCTGCCGATGCAGGACGACGTCTTCCCCGACCGCGAGCACTTCGGGCGGATCTTCTTCAACCAGGCCACGATGTCGGCGCGGGGCATCCCGCAGATCGCCAGCGTCATGGGCTCCTGCACCGCCGGCGGCGCCTACGTGCCGGCGATGGCCGACGAGAGCGTCATCGTGCGCGAGCAGGGCACGATCTTCCTCGGCGGCCCGCCGCTGGTGAAGGCCGCGACCGGCGAGGTCGTCACGGCCGAGGAGCTCGGCGGCGGTGACGTCCACGCCCGCACGTCCGGGGTCGTCGACCACCTCGCCGACGACGACGACCACGCCCTCGCGGTGGTGCGCGGCATCGTCGACACGCTGCGACCGACCCCGCCGCCGCCGTGGGAGGTGCGCCCGGTGGAGGAGCCGCTGGAGGACCCCGCCGGCCTGCTCGACGTCGTGCCCGCGGAGGTCCGCACGCCCTACGACGTGCGCGAGGTGATCCGCCGCGTCGTCGACGGCAGCCGCTTCCAGGAGTTCAAGCAGCTCTACGGCGAGACCCTGGTGTGCGGCTTCGCCCACGTGTGGGGCCACCCGGTCGGCATCGTGGCCAACAACGGCATCCTCTTCAGCGAGTCGGCGCTCAAGGGCGCGCACTTCATCGAGCTGTGCAACCAGCGCGGCATCCCGCTGGTCTTCCTGCAGAACATCTCGGGCTTCATGGTCGGGCGCGAGTACGAGAACAACGGCATCGCGCGCGACGGCGCCAAGCTGGTCACCGCGGTCGCGTGCAGCGTCGTCCCGAAGTTCACCGTCGTCATCGGCGGCTCCTTCGGCGCGGGCAACTACGGCATGTGCGGGCGGGCCTACGACCCGCGCTTCCTGTGGATGTGGCCCAACGCGCGGATCTCGGTGATGGGCGGCGAGCAGGCCGCCTCGGTGCTGGCCACGGTGCGCCGCGACGGGCTCGAGGCCCGCGGCGAGGACTGGTCGGCCGAGGCGGAGGAGGACTTCCGCGCCCCGATCCGCGAGCAGTACGACGCGCAGGGCTCGCCGTATTACTCCACGGCCCGGCTGTGGGACGACGGCGTCATCGACCCCGTCGACACCCGCCGGGTGCTCGGCATGGGCCTGGCGGCCGCCGCGCACGCGCCGGTGCCCAGCCCCTCCTACGGCGTCTTCCGGATGTGAGCGAGATGACGATCCACACCCTGCTCGTCGCCAACCGCGGCGAGATCGCGCTGCGCGTCTTCCGCACCGCCGCCCGCCTGGGCCTGCGCACGGTCGCGATCCACACCGACCTCGACGCCACGGCGCCCCACGTGCGCGCCGCCGACGCCGCGGTGCGCGTGGAGAGCTACCTCGACGTCGACGCGGTGGTCGCCGCCGCGGTGGCCGTGGGCGCCGACGCGGTGCACCCCGGCTACGGCTTCCTCTCCGAGCGGGCGGCGTTCGCGCGGGCGCTGGAGGCCGCCGGCGTCGTCCTGGTCGGCCCGTCGGCCGAGGTGATGGACCGCATGGGCCGCAAGGACGCCGCGCGCGAGATCGCGGTGGCCGCCGGGGTGCCGGTGGTGCCGACCGGTGAGGACGCCGCCTACCCCGTGCTGGTCAAGGCCGCCGCGGGCGGCGGTGGCAAGGGCATGCGCGTGGTGCGCTCGGCCGCGGAGCTCGAGGAGGCCACGGCCGCCGCGCGCCGCGAGGCGCTGGCGGCCTTCGGCGACGACACCATGCTGGTGGAGAAGTACGTCGAGCGCGGTCGCCACGTCGAGGTCCAGGTCCTCGGCGACGCCCACGGCACCGTCCTGCACCTCTTCGAGCGCGACTGCTCCACCCAGCGCCGGCACCAGAAGGTGCTCGAGGAGGCGCCCGCGCCGACCCTCGACGAGGCCACGCGCGCCCGGGTGCGCCAGGCCGGCGTCGACCTGGCCGCCCACGTCGGCTACACCGGCGCCGGCACCGTGGAGTTCCTGCTCGACGCCGACACCGGGGAGTTCTACTTCCTGGAGATGAACACCCGCCTCCAGGTCGAGCACCCGGTCTCCGAGCTGGTCGCCCGCGTCGACGGCGCTCCGGTCGACCTGGTCGAGCTGCAGCTGCGCGTGGCGGCCGGCCAGCCGGTCGGCCTGGCCCAGGACGACCTGACCCTGGTGGGCCACGCCATCGAGGCGCGGGTCTACGCCGAGGACGCCTACGCCGGCTTCCTCCCGCAGGCCGGTCGGGCCAGCCTGGTGCGCTGGCCCACGGCTACCTCGGCCGCCCCTGCCGCTGGCCCTGCCGCGGACCCCCGGGGCGCCACGGTGGTCCGCGTCGACCACGCCCTCGCCGACGGCCAGGTGGTCTCGACCGCCTTCGACCCGATGCTCGGCAAGGTCGTCGTGCACGGGCCCGACCGCGAGAGCGCCCGCCGCGCCCTCGTGGCGGCCCTCGACCGCACCGCCATCCTCGGTCTCACCACCAACGCCGGCTTCCTGCGCGCGCTGGTGGCCTCCGAGGAGTTCCGCGACGCCACGATCGACACCGCCTGGCTCGACCGCCACGAGCTGCCCCGGCCCGAGGAGTCGCAGGCCCGGGTCGTCGCCGCGTGGACCCAGGCGATGCTCACCGCGACCGGCGGCACCGGCGAGGTCGGCGACACCGGCCGGGTCCGCCCCAGCGCCGGTCCCTTCCACGCCGACGGGTTCCGCCTCGGCGGGCCGCCCGCCCCGCAACGGGTGGGCCTCGACCGGCCGGTGGTGGTCGAGCGGGCCGCCGACGGCCTCGGCGGTGCCGTCGACGGGGTGCGGGTCGTGCAGCTGCGGGCCGAGCACCACACGGTGCTGCTCGACGTCGACGGGGAGCGCCTCGAGGCCGTCGTCGACGCCCGGGCCCACGAGGTCGAGGTCGTCCTGCGCGGTCAGCGCCACGTCTTCCGACGACCCGACCCGGCCGCCGACCGCGGGCCCGCCGCGGGTGACGGCACGCTGGTCTCCCCGATGCCGGGCACCGTGCTCGACGTGCGCGTGGTGGTGGGCCAGGAGGTCGCCGAGGGAGACGTGCTCGGCGTGGTGGAGGCGATGAAGATGGAGCTGGCCCTGCGGGCGCCCTTCGCCGGCACCGTCACCGAGGTCGACGCCGTCGCCGGACGCCAGGTCGCGCTGGGAGCGACGCTCTTCGTCGTCGAGGCCGCGCCCGACGCGCCCGGCTCCGCCGGCACCGGGGCGGACAGCGCCGGCACGGGAGCACCCAGCGACGGAGCACACCGCGACGGAGGGGCCCGGTGACCGGCGGCGAGCAGCCCCGCACGGGCCGCCCCGGCGCTCCCGCCGCCGGCGACGCCGCGGCCCCGGCCGGTGCCGGCGACACGCCAGGCGCGGGCCCGCCGGCGGCGACCCCGGCGGGCGAGCCTGCGGTGGGCGCCCTGCCGATGGTGGTGCGCGACCCCGCCCTGCCGCAGCGGGTGAGGATCTACGAGGTCGGGCCCCGCGACGGCCTGCAGAACGAGGCGTCGCTGGTGCCGGTCGAGGTGAAGGCGGAGTTCGTGCGCCGCCTGCTCGACGCAGGGCTCACCACGGTCGAGGCGACCAGCTTCGTGCACCCGCGGTGGGTGCCGCAGCTGGCCGACGCCGCCGAGCTCATGGGCCGCCTGGCCGACGACCTCGGCGAGGCCTCGCGCGACCTGCCCGTGCTCGTGCCCAACGAGCGCGGCCTCGACCGCGCCCTCGAGCTGGGCCTGCGCCACGTCGCGATCTTCGGCTCGGCCACCGAGACCTTCGCCCGGCGCAACCTCAACCGCGGGCTGGAGAGCCAGCTGGAGATGTTCGCCCCCACCGTCGCCCGCGCCCGCGCGGCCGGCCTCGACGTGCGGGCCTACGTCAGCATGTGCTTCGGCGACCCCTGGGAGGGTCCGGTGCCGGTCGCGCAGGTCGTGGGCACCGGCCGCCGCCTGCTCGACCTGGGCGCCGGGCAGCTCAGCCTCGGCGACACCATCGGCGTCGGCACCGCCGCCCACGTCACCGCGCTGGTCGAGGCCTTCGCCGACGCCGGCATCGGCCCCGACCGGCTGGCCCTGCACTTCCACGACACCTACGGCCAGGCCCTCGCCAACGCCGCCGCGGGCCTGCGCGCCGGGGTGACGACGTTCGACGCCTCGGCCGGGGGGCTCGGCGGCTGCCCCTACGCCGCCAGCGCCACCGGCAACCTCGCCACCGAGGACCTCGTGTGGCTGCTCACCGGGCTGGGGGTGGAGCACGGGGTCGACCTCGACGCCCTCGTGGGCACCAGCACCTGGATGGCCGAGCGGCTCGGACGGCCCAGCCCGTCGGCGGTCGTGAGGGCGCTGGCACAATCAGCACCGTGAGTGCCGCCGCCCGCCGCCGGGTCTACCTGCACATCGGTGCGCCGAAGACCGGCACGACCTACCTCCAGGACCGGCTGAGCCTCAACGCCAAGGCGCTGGCGGCCCACGACGTGCACTTCCCGACCCGCTCGGCGCTGGTCAGCCCCGCCCTCTTTCACTTCCGCGCCGCCCTCGACCTCCAGGGGCAGGACTGGGGCGGCGAGCCGGGCCACGCCGAGGGCAGCTGGGACGCGCTCGTACGCCGGGTCCGCCGCCGCACCGGCACCGTCGTGGTCAGCCACGAGATCCTCGCCCCCGCCGGCGCCGAGCACGTGGCCAAGGCCAAGCGCGACCTCGCCGGGCCCGGCGACGACACCGAGATCCACGTCGTCTACAGCGCCCGCGACCTCGGCCGGCAGCTGCCCGCCGCCTGGCAGGAGAGCATCAAGCAGGGCCGCACGTGGAGCTACCGCCGCTTCCTCAAGCGCGCGCGCCGCGGCCGCACGTGGTTCGCCCGGTCCTTCGACCTGCCCGCCGTGCTCGGCACCTGGTCGGCCGGTCTCCCGCCCGAGCAGGTCCACGTGGTCACCGTGCCCCAGCGGGGCTCGGGCGTCTCGGTGACCGGCGCCGGCGCGCCCGGCGGCGACGAGCTGTGGCTGCGCTTCTGCCGCGCCTTCTCCATCGACCCCGCCTGGGCGCCCGCCGAGAGCGAGCGCACCAACCCCTCGCTGGGTGCCGCGGAGAGCGCCCTGCTGCGCCGGCTCAACACCAGCCTCGGGCGACGCACCCGCGGTGGTCCCGACTTCGACGCCCTCGTGCGCGGGCTGCTGGCCGAGCAGGAGCTGGTGGGTCGCGAGTCGGGTCGCGTCGGTCTGCCGCCGCGCTTCCACGACTGGGCCGAGGAGCAGTCGGAGCGCTGGATCGAGTGGGTCGAGGCCAGCGGCGTGCACGTCGTCGGCGACGTCGCCGACCTGCGCCCCGTGCGCCCGGGCCCCGACGAGTCGTGGAACGACCCCGACCGGGTGCCCCCGCGCCGCCAGCTCGCCGCCGCCGTCGACGCCCTCGCCGCCATGACCCGCGAGGCCGCGCGCCGCGAGGACCCCGACCGTCAGATCGGCAGCCGCGTGCGCGACCAGGCCCGCCGCCTGCTCGACTCGTGAGCGGCACGCCCGGCGAGGGACGCGCCTGGGCGTGGCTCGACCACCTGCAGGCCGGCGGCACCACCCCCTGGGCCCGGTGGTCGGCCGAGGTGCCGACGCGCGGCCGTGTCCTGCCCGGCGCCCAGCAGCTCGAGCTCCTGCGCCGCCTCAACCTCGCCGGCGGGGTCTCCCCGCGGCTCGCGCAGCGGGTGCTGGGCGCGAGCGCGCCGGGCCGCGGACGACCCGACCTCGAGCTGGTCGGCGCCACCGAGGCGCGCGGCTTCGGCTGGGCCCCCGTCGACCCCGTCGACCTGCCCGACGACGAGCTCGTGCGCGTGGCCAGCGACTGCACCAGCACCTCGAACGATGCGACGCGCGCCGGCCCACCCTCGGTGAGCCTCCCGGCCATCAGGA
>NZ_CAKASO010000064.1:0-12914 GCF_916862475.1 Nocardioides sp. Leaf374 | reverse complement strand
CGGCGCACCGGCCCCGGGATCCTGCGGCGGGGTCGCCGTGCCGGTGCCGGGGGCGTCGGTGCTGGTGCCGGCGTCGGCGCCGGTGGCGCCGGGGGTGACCGCGGGTGTGGTGGCGCTCGCGGTGCCGGCGTCACCGTCTCCGCCGCCCGAGCCGGAGCCCCCGGCGAGGGCCGGCACCCCCAGGCCCAGCACGAGGCCGGCGACGGCGCCGGCGGCCAGTCCGGCGAGGAGACGGGGGCGGCGGGGCCGCGGCGGGCCGGCGACGTCCGCGGCGCGAGCAGCGGAGACCTCCTCGCGACCCGGTGCAGGGGGCGGCGCGGTGGGGTGGCTCGCGGCCGACCAGGCGCCGACGCTCAGTGGCCGGGTGTCGTCGTGCGGGTCCGCGGCGCTCCGGTCGCGCCGGTCGGGGTCGCGGGGGTCGTGCGGGCGGGGCTGGTCGGGGTGGGTCATGGGGTGCTCCTTCGGTGTCGCGGCCGTGGTCGGCCGTCGGTGCAGGGATCGGGGACGGGTCGGGACGGGACGGGTCGGGACGGGTCGGGACGGGTCAGGGGAGGCCGGTCGGTCAGGGGCGTGGGCCGGGTGCGTCGTCGCGGTCGCCCGCGGGGCCGGGCCCACCGCCGGTCAGCTCGTGCAGCTCGGCGAGGGCACGGTCGGGCGCGGGCAGGGCCGCGGCGAACGCGTTGCGGTCGACGGCCTGGGCGACGCGGGGCGGCCCCCAGGTGCTCAGGACCGAGGTGACGACCCACGCGACGGCGAGGGCGGCGAGCCCCGCGCCGACGGCGGACAGCAGCGTCGGGACGAGTCCGCGACCGGTGCGCAGGGCGCCGACCACGGCGAGCAGGACGGCGAGGGCGACCAGCAGGTCGACCAGGCCCAGGGAGGTCGGGACCAGGGAGGACGGGACCGGGACGGAGAGGTGTGGCACGGGTACTCCTGGGGTCGAGGACGGCCGGGACGCGCCGGGCCGGTGGGCCGGGCGGTCGGGGCCCCTGGTGGGGGCCGCCGGGGTCGACTCTGGGCGGCGTACCTGCGGGCCACCTCAAGACGGCGACCGCACGCGGTGTTCTTGAGGTGGTCTTCAGGTCGGCGACGGCACACTGTCGAGGTGCCGATACGTGACGCCGCCGCCCGCCTGCTCGTGGTGGAGGACGACGACGTCATCCGCGAGTCGCTGGCGAGGTCGCTGCGCTCGGAGGGCTACGCCGTGCGTGCGCTGGCCGACGGCGGCGCGCTCGAGGAGGAACTGGCCGCGCACCGCGTCGACCTCGTGGTGCTCGACTGGATGCTCCCGGGGCGCGACGGCCCCGAGCTGGTGCGCGTCGTGCGACGGCGCAGTGACGCCGCCGTGGTGATGCTCACCGCCCGCGAGGCCGTCGAGGACCGCCTGCGCGGCTTCGAGGTCGGCGTCGACGACTACCTGGCCAAGCCCTTCGTGGTGGAGGAGCTGCTCGCCCGGGTGCGGGCGGTGCTGCGCCGCACCGGCGCCGTGGCCACCACGATCGAGATCGACGACCTGGTCGTCGACGAGGAGGCGGCGCGGGTCACGCGCGGCGGCCACGACGTCGCGCTCACCGCGACCGAGCTGCGGCTGCTGGCCCACCTGGCCCGCCACCGCGACCGGGTGCTGTCCAACGCCCAGATCCTCAGCCAGGTGTGGGGCTACGACGACTACGCCGACAACCTCGTGCAGGTGCACCTCAGTGCCCTGCGCCGCAAGCTGGAGGTCCACGGACCGCGTCTCATCCACACCGAGCGCGGCCTGGGCTACGTGCTGCGGGCGCCCCGGTGAGCGGCACCGGTGGCGCGCCGGGCCTGCGCACCCCGTCGTTGCGGCGACGGGTGACGCTGGTCGTGGTGGCCCTCGTGGCCGTGCTGCTGGTGGTGCTGGTCGCGGCCACCGAGCTGGCACTGCGCGAGCGGCTCGACGACCAGCTGCGCCAGCGCCTCGTCGAGCGCGCGGGCGTGGCCGACGCCCTGGTGGGTGAGGTCGACGACCGCGACCTGGCCCGCCGCCTGGAGGGTGAAGGGGTGTCGGCGGTCGTGCGCACCGCCGACGGCGAGGTCTACGCCGAGGGTCCGCTCGCCGGGGCGGCCGGCGTGGCCCCGGGGGACGGCGAGGAGGCCACAGGAGGCTCCGGAGGCACGGGAGGCGGCTCGGGTGGGGGCGAGGGGCCGGTCGACGGCGGGCCCCCGGAGCCCGCCACGGTGCCCAGCCCGCTGCGGGGCGACCCGGGTCCGCCCGACCCGCCGGGCGCGACCCCCGCGGTGCAGGAGAGCGGCGACCTGCTCACGGTCTCGCGCAGCCTCGCCGACGGCAGCACGCTGCTGCTGCTCGCCGACGCCAGCGACGTCCGCGAGACCGTCGCCCAGGTCAGGCTGGTGCTGCTCGTGACCGCGGTGGCGGTGCTGCTCGCCACCGCCCTCGTCGTGCCGCTGGTGGTGGGCGGGGCGCTGCGGCCGCTGCCTCGCATCACCGACGTGGCCCGCAGCATCACCCGCGGTGACCGCGGGCGCCGGCTGCGCCCGACCGCGCCCGGCACCGACCTCGGCCGCACGGCGCTGGCCTTCGACGAGATGCTCGACGAGGTGGTGGGCGCCGAGGCCCGCGCGGTCGACTCGGAGGCCCGGCTGCGCGACTTCGTCTCCGACGCCGCCCACGAGCTGCGCACCCCGGTGACCGGCATCCGCGCCGCCGCCGAGCACGTGCTGCGCACCGACCCGCCGCGCGAGGAGCGCGAGCAGGTGCTGGTGGACCTCATCCGCGAGGCCCAGCGCGCCGGCCGGCTCGTCGACGACCTGCTGCTGATGGCGCGCATCGACCGCGGTCTGGCCCTGGTCACGGGCCCGGTCGACCTGCGGTCGGTGGCCGAGGAGGTGGCGAGGTCGCCGCGGCCCGGCCCGGCGGTGGTCAGGGTGGCGGGCGGCCCGGTGGTGGCCGCCGCCGACCGCGACCGGGTCGTGCAGGTGCTGGGCAACCTCGTCGACAACGCCGTGCAGGCCGGCGCGCGTCAGGTCGAGCTCCGCTCGTCCTACGACGGGGACGCGGCGGTCCTGGAGGTCGTCGACGACGGCCCGGGCATCCCCGCCGCCGACCGCGAGCGGGTCTTCGACCGGCTGGTGCGCCTCGACCCCGCCCGCGAGCGGCGGGCGGGCGGCTCGGGCCTCGGGCTGTCGATCGCGCGCGGCCTGGCGCGCGCCCACGGCGGCGAGCTCGTCTGCCGCGAGCCCGCCGGCGCCGCGGGCACCCGGATGCGGCTGACCCTGCCCGCGGGAGCGACCGAGGACGGGCCCGTGGGTGCGGGGACCACCCCGCGCGGGTGAGCCGGGGAGCCCCGGCGCGGGGTAGACCGGAGGCATGAGCTATCCCCTGAGCCGCCTCATGTCCACCGCCACCGCCGGCTACGGCGCCTTCGCCCTGCTCAAGCCCGACCACCTCGGCTCGGCCATGCAGGCCGGCCGCTCCGAGCGGGGCGGCTACGACGTGCTGGCCCGCACCTACGGTGTCCGCGACCTCGGCATCAGCGCCGCCGGCGCACTCGGGCGCTCCGACAAGGTCGTGCGCACCGCGATGCTGCTGCGCATCGTCGGCGACCTGGGCGACTGCGCGATCCTCGCCGCCAAGGCCCCCGACTCCCAGGTGCGCGGCAAGGTGATGGCCGTGACCCTCGGCTGGGCGGCGCTCAACACGGTCGCCCTGGTCGTCGACGGGCGACGCGCCGCCTGAGCGTCGCGGGCCGGTCCCGCGGGCGGGCGCGTCGCACCGGGACCGCGCGCCCGCCGGCCCGGCGTGGCCGCTAGCGTCTGTCGCCGACGAGGAGGCGACCGTGACCGACGACCGCGCCGTGGGCGCGCCCACCACCCTGCACCTGCGGGCAGCCGGGGTCAGCGTGCTGCTGGCCCACCACCCCGACGCGGACCACGGCGGGCCGTGGGTGGCCCACTGGGGTGCCGACCTGGGTCCGCTCGACGAGGCGGCCCGCGGGGAGGTCGTGCGTGCCGGGCACCGCGAGCTGACCCCCAACACCGTCGACGAGCTGCGCCCGGTCGGCCTGCTGCCCGAGCACGCCTCGGGCTGGCCCGGCACGCCCGGCCTGCGCGGCTCGCGCGCCGACGGCGCGGACTGGTCGCCCGTGCTGCGGGTGCGCGCGGTGTCGACCACCACGGCGGACCCGCCGGACCCGGCGGACCCGCCGGACCCGGCGGCGCTGGGCGGCAGCGCGACGTACGAGCTCGTCGACGCGGTCGCGGGGCTGGAGGTGCTGCTCGAGGTGGAGCTGCTGGCCAGCGGGCTGCTGCGCACCCGGGCCACGCTCACCAGCACGGGGGAGGGCGACTACCGCCTCGACGCGCTCGAGCCGGCGCTGCCCGTGCCGACCCGGGCCGGGGAGCTGCTCGACCTCACCGGGCGCCACGCACGCGAGCGCAGCCCCCAGCGGCGCCCGGTCACCGTGGGTGCCCACGTGCGCGAGGGCCGCCGCGGACGCACCGGCACCGACGCCACCCTGCTCACCGCCGTCGGCGAGCCCGGCTTCGGCTTCCGCCGTGGCGAGGTGTGGGCCACCCACGTCGCGTGGTCGGGCGACCACCGCAGCCGCGTGGAGCGGGCCACGACCGGGGTGACGCTGGTCAGTGGCGGCGAGCTGCTGCTGCCCGGCGAGGTCCGGCTGGCGCCGGGGGAGTCCTACGCCTCGCCGTGGCTCTACGGCAGCCACGGCACCGGCCTCGACGAGGTCACCGCACGTATCCACACCCACCTGCGCTCGCGCCCGCAGCACCCGAGGCGCCCCCGCCCGGTCACCCTCAACACCTGGGAGGCGGTCTACTTCGACCACGACCTCGAGGTCCTCACCGAGCTGGCCGAGCTGGCCGCCGGGGTCGGGGTGGAGCGCTACGTGCTCGACGACGGCTGGTTCCGCGGTCGGCGCGACGACACCGCCGGCCTCGGTGACTGGTACGTCGACCCCACGGTCTGGCCCGACGGCCTCGATCCGCTCATCGGGCGGGTGCGCGCGCTGGGCATGGAGTTCGGGCTGTGGGTGGAGCCGGAGATGGTCAACCTCGACTCCGACCTCGCCCGCGCCCACCCCGCGTGGGTGCTGGGCACCGGCGGGCGGGTGCCGGTGGCCTCGCGCCAGCAGCAGGTGCTCGACCTCGCCCACCCGGACGCCTTCGCCCACGTCCTGGAGCGCCTCGACGCCCTGCTGTCCGCGCACGACATCGCCTACCTGAAGTGGGACCACAACCGCGACCTCGTCGACGCCGGCAGCGGCCCCGCGGGCGCGGCGTCGGTGCACCGCCAGACGCTGGCCTTCTACGCGCTGGTCGACGAGCTGCGCCGCCGGCACCCCGGCATCGAGATCGAGTCGTGCTCCTCGGGCGGTGGCCGCATCGACCTCGAGGTGCTCGAGCGCACCGACCGGGTCTGGGCCTCGGACTGCATCGACCCCCTCGAGCGCCAGGGCATCCAGCGCTGGACCTCGCTGCTGGTGCCCCCGGAGCTGCTCGGCGCCCACATCGGCTCCGCGCGCTCCCACACCACCGGACGCACCCACGACCTGTCCTTCCGCGCCGGCACCGCCCTCTTCGGCCACCTGGGCATCGAGTGGGACCTGCGCGAGGCCACCGCGGCGCAGCGCGAGGAGCTCGCGGCGTGGGTGGCGCTGCACCGGCGGCTGCGCCCGCTGCTGGCCACCGGCACGACGGTGCGCTCCGACCACCCCGACCCCGCCACGCTCGTGCACGGGATCGTCTCGCCCGCGGCCGACCACGCGGTCTACGCCGTCGTCGCGACCGCCGGGCCGACCACGTGGCCGCCCGGCCCGGTCACGCTGCCCGGTCTCGACGCGGCGTCGACGTACGACGTGGCGGCGCTGGCGCCCGGTGACGTCGTGCACGGCCCCGGCTACTCGCCGCTGCCGTGGTGGTCGACCGGCGTGCGCCTGACCGGGCGGGTGCTCGACACCGTCGGGGTGCAGGCTCCGGCGCAGGACCCCGAGCACCTCGTGCTGATCGAGGTGCGCCGCGTCGGGTAGCCGGTGCGGGGAGGGGGGTCAGTCGAGGGCGAACTGGATGCGGCGGATCTCGCTCGAGATCGGCGCGAACAGCTCGCGGCGGATCCGGTTGTGCTCCTCGTCGAGGTCGTAGACGCGGTAGGCCTCCGCGTCGGCGAAGTCGGCGGTCAGCACGTAGCCGGCGTTGCCCTCCCGCAGGCCCAGGTCGAGACCGGTGCGCATCTCGAACGCGACCCCCTCGACGCGCAGCGCCGCGATCGCGTCGAGCGCGGCCTGCGCCTGCTCGCGCGTCGCGTCGTCCCGGAGCACTCCCACCACCACGTTGCGGATCATGGGCCCATCGAAGCAGGGGCGGTGGTCCGGGCCTGGCGTGGCCCCCGGACCGGGCGGGGCACCTGACGTCGGCGGGAGCGCGGCGTCGGTAGAGTGCGCGGCTGGACGGGTGCGATCCTCGACCGTCCGCACCGTGGGGCGGTAGCTCAGCCGGTCAGAGCAGAGGACTCATAATCCTTGGGTCGTGGGTTCGAGCCCCACCCGCCCTACGTCAGCGAGCCCCCGGGACCGTGAGGTCCCGGGGGCTCCGCCGCCGCTGCGGCACGGAGACGCTGCGCCGCCTCGGCGGCGCGGTGGGCTCAGCTGTCGGCGCCGCGCCCGGTGGAGGCCTGGAGCCGGTCGATGTGCTCGGAGGCCTCGGCCTTGGTCAGGTCGGCGGGAAGCGTCTCGCCGGCCTCGCGGGCCAGGGTGTCGAGGTAGCTCTTCTGGGCGCCGGTGATGGGCTCGTCGCCGGTCACCCAGTCGTTGGGGTCCTTCTCGGCGTTGGTCGGGCTGGGGTTGTCGGCACCCAGGACCTCGCCGTCGGGCACGCCGCTCGGGGTCTGCTCCGTGCCCTGCTCGGGAGCCTGGTCGTTCGAAGACATGTTCGATGAGGTCATGGGCCCACGCTACGTCGGGGCGCCGGCGGACCCCAGACCCCGAACGGGTGAGGGCGTCGACCCCGGCGGGGTGATCGGGCGGGGTGCTATTTTCCGCCGGGGGTGGTGCGAGCCGTGCCGATGCACCGACCCGACAGGAGCAGGCCGACCGGACCGAGGGAGAGGCGCCGCGTGGAGGACGTGTCACGTGAGCCCGGTGCCGGGCCCGCCCACCCCGGGTCCCCGTCGACCCAGGCGCCCCGACGCGGACGCCGGCGGGCCAGCAGCCGACCGGCCCTCGCCCGGCGCACGCGGCGGGCCCGTCCCTCCGCCTCGCCTCCCGCCCGCCGACGCGGCGGCGCCCGCGCCGACCGGCGCCGGCGCCGCGCCGCGGGCCTGCCCGGCACGCTCGGGGTGACGCTGCTCGGCGCGCTCGTGCCGGGGGCCGGCTTCCTCTACACCGGACGCCGCCTGCTCGGGGCCCTGGTGCTGCTGCCGGTGCTGGCCCTGCTGGGAGGCGCGGCGTGGTACGTCGGGCGCGACCTGCGCGCCCTGCTCGCCTTCGCCGTCGACCCCACCCGCCTCACCATCGCCGCGGTCGTGCTGGTGCTCGGCCTCGCGACCTGGGTGGCCGTGGTCTACCTGACCTACCGCCAGGTCAGGCCCCCGAGCCGACCCCGGTGGCACACGGCGGTCGGCCACGGGTTCGTGCTGGTGCTCTGCCTCGCGATCGGTGCGCCCTTCGCGGTGGCGGCGCGCTACGCCCAGGTGCAGGCCGGGCTGGTCGGCACCGTCTTCGACGACGACCGCAACGAGAGCGCCACCGTGCCGACCGACGTCACCGAGGAGGACCCCTGGGGCGGGCGGGAGCGGGTGACCGTGCTCCTGCTCGGCGGCGACGGCGGCGAGGGCCGCACCGGCGTGCGCACCGACACCGTGATCCTGCTGAGCATGGACACCACCACCGGCCGCGCGGTCACGGTGAGCCTGCCGCGCAACCTGATGAACGCGCAGTTCCCCGAGGACAGCCCGCTCCACGACCTCTACCCGACCGGCTTCAGCGGGCCCGAGGACGACGGCTTCTACATGCTCAACGCCATCTACGGCCAGATCCCCGAGCGTCACCCGGGCGTCCTCGGCACGAGCGACAACGAGGGTGCCGACGCCCTCAAGCAGGCCGTCGAGGGCAGCCTCGGGGTGCCGGTCGACTACTACCTGCTGGTCAACCTCAAGGGCTTCGAGGACGTCGTCGACGCCATCGGCGGCATCACCGTCAACGTCAACGAGCCGGTCGCCATCCAGGGCAACACCGACCTGGGCATCCCGCCGGTGGACTACATCGACCCCGGCCCCGACCAGGAGCTCGACGGCTTCCACGCGCTGTGGTTCGCCCGGGGCCGCTACGGCTCCGACGACTACGAGCGCATGGACCGCCAGCGCTGCGCGGTCGACGCCATCATCGAGGCCGCCGACCCGATGACCGTGCTGCAGCGCTACCAGACCCTGGCCGAGACCGGGCAGGAGATCGTCTCCACCGACATCCCGCGACGGATCGTGCCGGCGCTGCTCGACCTCGCCCTGAAGGTCAAGGACGCCAAGGTCAAGTCGGTCGTCTTCCGGCCCTCCGAGCGATTCTTCTCCGGCGACCCCGACTTCGACTACATGCGCCAGGTCGTGGCCAAGGCCCTCGAGCCGCGCTCGCGACCTGGGCTGGGCAAGAAGGACCCCGGCCGGGCCGAGGACCCCGAGGACTCCTGCGCCTACGCGCCCGCCGACGGCACCGACGCGACCAGCAGCACCGACACGGCCGCGGCGTACTGACCCGAGCGGTCCCGGCGGGCCCTCAGCGGTGCCCGGCGACCGCGTGGGGCACGTAGCCGGAGCCGAGCTCGTCGAGCTCCTCGTCACTGAGCTCGAGGTCGACCGCGGCCACGGCGTCGGTGAGGTGGTGGGCCTTGGTGACGCCGACGATCGGCGAGGTGACCACCGGCTGGTGCAGCAGCCAGGCCAGCGCGACCTGCGCCGGCGCGACGCCGCGTCGCTCGGCCAGGGCGAGCACCGTGGCGACGATGTCGGCATCCTCGTCGCGGTAGAGCGTGCCGCCGAACTCGTCGGTCTCGGTGCGGGAGGTCTCGGTGTCCCAGGGGCGGGTCAGCCGGCCCCGGGCCAGCGGGCTCCACGGGATGACCCCGACCCCCTGGTCGGCGCAGAGGGGGAGCATCTCGCGCTCCTCCTCGCGGTAGAGGAGGTTGTAGTGGTCCTGCATCGACACGAAGGGCGTCCAGCCGTGGGCGCGCGCGACCTCCTGGGCCTTCGCGAACTGCCAGGCGTACATCGAGGAGGCGCCGAGGTAGCGCGCCTTGCCCGAGCGCACCACGTCGTGGAGCGCCTCCATGGTCTCCTCGATCGGCACCTCGGGGTCCCACCGGTGGATCTGGTAGAGGTCGACGTAGTCGGTGCCGAGGCGGCGCAGCGACGCATCGATCTCGTGGAGGATCGCACCGCGCGAGAGGCCGGCGCCGTGGGGCCCGGGGCGCATGCGGCCGTGGACCTTGGTGGCGAGCACGACGTCCTCGCGCCGGGCGAAGTCGCGCACCGCGCGGCCGGTGATCTCCTCGCTGGAGCCGCCGGAGTAGACGTTGGCGGTGTCGAGCACCGTCACGCCCGCCTCCAGGGCGTCGCGGATGATCGCGCGGCCGGCGTCCTCGTCGAGCACCCACGGGTGACCGCCCCGCGACGGGTCGCCCCAGCTCATGCACCCGAGGGTGACCACGGAGACCTCGAGGCCGCTGCTGCCGAGTCGTGTGTAGCGCATGGGCCCATCCTGCGACGGGCCCCCAAGCCGGCCCGGTGTGGATGCGGTGCGGGTGGGACGCGGGTGGGACACGGGTGTTGCGTGGTCAGCGCGGGGTGGCGAACGTGCTCGTGGTGCCGTCGTCGTGGACCACGAGCCCCGAGCGTCCGGGGCGCTGCCGCAGCCACGCGAGCGCGTCGGGGCCCAGGGCGTAGGCGCAGGTGGCGTCGACGTCGGCCTCGGTGAGGGTCGGGGCCACCACCGTCACCTGCCGCACCCCGCGGGCCGTGCGGCCGGTGCGCCCGTCGAGCAGGTGAGCGCCGCGGTGGGTCGTGCCCGAGGTGGCGACCGCGCCGTTGCCGACCGGCACCACGGCGAGCAGCCGCGACGCGTCGCGCGGGTCCTCGACACCGACCCGCCACAGCGGCGTACGCCGGCTCCGGGTGCGGCAGAGCACGTCGCCGCCGCCCGACAGGCACCAGTCGGTGCCCACCAGCGGCTCCAGCGCGCGGGCCGCCCGGTCGAGGGCCCAGCCCTTGGCCACGCCCGTCGGGTCGAGACGCACGCGGCCCACGGCGTCGGGCAGGCGCAGCGTGAAG
Organism: Nocardioides sp. Leaf374; assembly: GCF_916862475.1. Taxonomy (NCBI): domain Bacteria; kingdom Bacillati; phylum Actinomycetota; class Actinomycetes; order Propionibacteriales; family Nocardioidaceae; genus Nocardioides; species Nocardioides sp. Leaf374. The sequence goes on along the minus strand of NZ_CAKASO010000064.1, from coordinate 2,599 downwards.
GCGCCGCCGGAGTCGCGGGTGGCGTCCTCCCCGAGGGCGAGGACCTCGGCCAGCTCCGGTGGGCACTGCGCCAGGGAGACCTCGCCCCGGTCCAGCCGCGACACCCAGGAGTCCTCGCGCCAGGTGCTCAGCAGCGCGTCGCTGCCGCGCAGGCTCGTCATGACCGCCGACCAGGCCTCGAGCGCGGCCGGGTCGTCGGGGTCGGCGGCGTGTGGCCCCCGCAGCGCGAGGCTGACCGGCAGGCCCATGACGTGGTCGACGTGGCGGCGCGTCGGGCCGGGTGCGGTGGCCGCGGGGGCGCTCACAGGCCGGCCTGGTCGAGTGCGTCCTGCAGCGAGCCGACGTAGCCCTGGCTGGTCACGGTGGCGCCGCTGACCATGTCGATGTCGGCGCTCTGGGCGTCGAGCGTCTCCTGCACCAGCACCGGCAGCGCGTAGGCGTTGATCTCCTGGTCGTGACCGTTGCCGGAGGGGTACTGCAGCACGTCGACCCCGGTGATCGCGCCGCCGCCGTCCACCGTGAGCTGCACCTGCACCGGCCCCCACTGGGTCTGCACCACGCTGCCGGTCACCGTGCTCGACCCACCGGAGCCGCCCGAGCCGGCGTCGCCGCCTCCCGCCCCTGCGCCGGTCGGCCCACCGGTGGTGCTCCCGCCCGTGGTCCCGCCCGTGGTCGCGCCGGCGGTGCTCGTGGTCGTGGCGCTGGAGGAGGGGAGGGCCGCGGTGGTGCTGGGGCCCTGGAGGGAGGTGCGGTAGCCCAGGAGGAGCACGACGGTCGACAGCGTGCTGAGGGCCCACAGGGAGATGCGTCTCATCGGGTCACCACCGGAAGGTCTCGAGATGGAGCTGGTCGGGGTGCGCGCCCGCGGCGCGCAGGCTGGCGAGGACGGAGTCGCTCCAGCCGTCGGGGCCGCAGACGAAGACGTCGCGCTCGGCGACGTCGGGCACGAGGCGGAGCAGGGCCGTCGTGTCGTCGACGGGCGGCACGCCGTCGCCGAGCCAGGAGCCGGGAGCCCGGCGGGGGCCGGGGAGCCCCACGAGGCGCAGGCCGCGCTCACGGGCCAGCACGGCGAGCTCGGCGCCGAGCAGCGGCTCCCGGTCGTAGCGGTGGAGCACGACCACGTCGCCGGGGGTCTGGTCGAGCCCCTCGGCCAGCGCGCGCAGCGGGGTGATGCCCACGCCCGACCCCACCAGGAGCACGCCCCGGCGGGTGCGGGCACGCGCGGTGAGGCGCCCGAAGGGCCCCTCGACGAGCACGCGGGTGCCCGGGCGCAGTGAGGCGACGGCGGCGCTGCCGTCGCCGAGCGCCTTGACCGTCAGGCGCAGGCTGCGCCCGTCAGGAGCGGCCGAGAGCGAGTAGGGGTGGGCGCGCGACCAGCCGGGGCCGGTCAGGAAGCGCCAGAGCAGGAACTGCCCGGCCTCGACCCGCAGCCGGTCGAGGCGTCCGGTGAGGTAGACCGACACCGCGGCGTCGCCCTCCGCCACCACCGAGGTGACCCGGAGTTCCAGGCGCCAGGAGCGCCACAGCGGCAGCGCCACGCGCCACAGGAGCACAGCGCCGGCCGCCGCCGCCCAGGCGCTCCACCAGTAGACGGTGGCCGCGGTCGAGGCGAGCAGCTCCTGCCCGGTCCACAGCTGGTGGGGCAGCGCGAGCCCGACCCCGAGGTAGGCGTAGAGGTGCAGCAGGTGCCAGGACTCGTGGCGCAGCCGGGAGCGGGCCGCGCGGATGCTGGTCACCACGACCATGACCAGGCAGACCAGGCCGGCGAGCGCGAGCAGCATGCCCGGGTAGTCGACGGTGAGGTCCCAGGCGGTCGCCGGGGTGGCCAGCAGGTCCCCGGCGGCGTAGCCCCAGACGGTCAGACCGACGTGGGCCAGCACGAGGTCGAAGGACACGAAGCCGACCACGCGGTGCAGCCGTGCCAGTCGGTCCTGGCCGAAAGCGCGCTCGAGCCACGGCAGTCGCGCCATGAGCAGCACCTGCGCGAGCAGCAGGTCGGAGCCGACCAGCCCGGCGAGGCGGCCGCTGGAGAGCAGACCCGTCTCCCACCCCGCGAGGTCCTGCACCCCTCCGCCGGCGACCCACCAGTAGGTGACGACGAGCAGGCTCAGCCACAGCGCCGCCACGGCCGAGGTCCGGACCGCTGCGTCGACGCGCGCGGCACCGGTGTCGAGCGCCGCGGACGTGCTCGGGGCCCCGTGCGGCGCCGGGGGAGCGGCGAGGGTGGTCACGTGGCCGACCCGCTCGCGTCGTCGTCGGTCGTCGCGCCGGGGACGGCGGGGTCGGGCGCGGTCTCCCCGGGAGCGGTGCCGTCGGGAGCGGTGCCGTCGGGTGCGGCGGGGAACCCTCCCGCGGGGCCGTCGCCGTCGGGGCCACCCTGAGCGGGGAAGCCGCGGTCGTCGCCGTCGCCGTCGCCGGGTCCGTGGCCCGACGGCGCGCCCGGCACTCCGGTGCGGTCGCCGTCGGGCCCGGTCGCCCGGCCCACCGCGAAGCCGCCCGCGGCTGAGCCCAGCAGCAGCAGCTGATCGGCATGTAGTCCTCGACGTTGAACGTGTAGGGATAGAGGCAGCCGTCCCAGCCGACGACGTCGAAGGGGTGG
>NZ_CAKASO010000063.1:0-12935 GCF_916862475.1 Nocardioides sp. Leaf374 | reverse complement strand
TTGCGCTGTCGCGCGAGGGTGGTTTCGAGACGGTCGCTGGCGCTCCCTCCTCAACCACCGGGGCGCGGGCGCTCCCTCCTCAACCACCGGGGGCGCTGGCGCTCCCTCCTCAACCACCGGGGGCGCTGGCGCTCCCTCCTCAACCACCGTGTCGGCCGTGGTTTCGAAACGGTCGCTGGCGCTCCCTCCTCAACCACCGGGGGCGCTGGCGCTCCCTCCTCAACCACCGCGGGGATGGCGCTCCCTCCTCGACCACCGGGGCGCGGGCGCTCCCTCCTCGACCACCGGAGCGCTGGCGCTCCCTGCTCGACCAGCGGGGTGCTGGGGCCTCCCGCCCGACGGCTGTGGGCTGTGCGGGCTCGCCCCCGGCGGGGAAGGGGGCAGGTCGGGAAATGGCGAGAGGCCCTCCCGGCGAACCGGGAGGGCCTCTCGTGGGTGGTACGGCATCAGGGACTCGAACCCCGAACCCGCTGATTAAGAGTCAGCTGCTCTGCCAATTGAGCTAATGCCGCGCGGTGAAGCGAGAAGAATATTACCAGCGGGCCACCGGGCGGCGAAATCGACGGAGCGGGGACCGGTCAGCGGGAGGCGAGGACGGCCTGGGCGGCGTTGTGGCCGGCGATCCCGGAGACGGCGCCGCCGCGCCGGGCGCCGGAGCCGCAGAGCAGGACGGCGTCGTGGGCGGTCTGCACGCCCCACTGCTGTGCCGGGGTGTCGAGGCGCGCGCGGGCCGGGGCCCACGGCCACTCGAGGTCGCCGTGGAAGATGTGGCCCCCGGGCATGGCCAGGTCGGCCTCGACGTCCTGGGGGATCTTGGCCTCGATGCACGGCTGACCGTCGGCGTCGCGGGCCACGCACGACGCGAGCGGCTCGGCGAGGTGCTCGTCGAGGGAGGCGATGGCCCGGGCGACCGCCTCGGCCTTGGCGGCCTCGCGGCGAGCGGGGTCGGCGAAGAGCGAGGCGGGCGTGTGGAGGCCGAAGTAGGTCATCGTGTGGGTGCCCGAGCCGGCGGCCGACCCGAGGATCGAGGGGTCGGTGAGGGTGTGGCAGTAGACCTCGCCGGGGAGGGCGGTGGGCACGGACCCGCCGGCGGCGTCGGCGTAGGCCCGCTCCAGCTGGCTGTAGTCCTCGGCGAGGTGGAGGGTGCCGGCGAAGGCCACGGCAGGGTCGACACCGGAGCGCAGGGCGGGCAGCCGGTCGAGGAGCAGGTTGATCTTGAGCTGCGAGCCCTCGGGCTTCGTCGCCGCGTCCTCCACGCCGCCGAGGAGGATCTCCAGCACCCACGGCGCGACGTTGGCCAGGACGTGGCGCCCGCTCACGACGTGGTCACGGCCACCGGCGTGGAAGGTCACCTCGGCGCCGGAGTCGGCGCCCTCGCCGGTGGGACGGATCGCCGAGACGCCCGCTCCGGTCAGCAGCTCGGCGCCCGCGCGCCCGGCCGCCGCGGCGAGCGCGTCGGTCATGGCGCCCATGCCCCCGACGGGCACCCGCCACTCGCCGGTGCCGTTGCCGATCAGGTGGTAGAGGAAGCAGCGGTTCTGCACCCGCGACGGGTCGTGCAGCGAGGCGAAGGTGCCGATGAGGGCGTCGGTGGCCACCACGCCGCGCACCGTGTCGTCGCGGAAGCGCCGCTCGACGGCCTCGCCCAGCGGGCGCTCGACCAGGTCGCGCCAGATGTCGGGGTCGACCCGGTCGCGCAGCGCCCGTTCGCCGGGCAGCGGCTCGAGGAGGGTCGGGGCGACGGCGTGGGCGAGGTCGGCGACGTCGGCGTAGAACTCCCGCCAGGCGGCGTACTCCTCCTCGCCCCCGGTGAGGTCGGCGAAGGACCGCGCCGTGGCGGGGCCCTCGGGGCGCTCCACGAGCAGCCCGCCAGGCTTCCCGTCGCGCGACGTCGGGGTGTAGGAGGCGGTGGTGCGCGACTCCAGACGAACCTCGAGGTCGAGGTCGCGCATCAGCGCCTCGGGCATGAGCGAGACGAGGTAGGAGTAGCGCGAGAGGCGCACGTCGTGACCGCGGAAGGCGGGGGCCGAGACGGCGGCGCCGCCGGTGTGGTCGAGGCGCTCGAGCACCAGGACCGAGAGACCTGCGCGCGCGAGGTAGGCCGCCGAGACCAGGCCGTTGTGGCCGCCGCCGACCACGACGACGTCGTAGGAGGACCGCGTGGGCGCACCCGAAGAGCTCATCGGGCCACGGTAGTGCTCGCGGCGCCGAGCCGCGCCACGCGCCTCGCCCGAGCACGGCTGAGACGTCTCTCAGCCGGCGCTCGCGCCCGAGTCGTGGTGAACCGGCGCCGCCGACGGCGCGGGCGTGCTTCACTCAGGCCGGGACCGACACCGGGAGGGGGAGTCGTGCCGGGTCTTCGCCTGCTCGCCGTCGCGGCTCTCGCGCTGCTCACCGGCGCCATGGGCCTCGCCGCGGTGTCGGCAGCGCCCGACACCGGCCACGCCATCGGCATCTGGCCCGTGGGCCTGGCCAGCGGCCTGCTGCTGCTCGCCCCTCGTCGCGCCGTGCCGGTGCTCGCGCTGCTCGTGCTCGCCCTCGCGGTGCTGACCATCCGGCTCGGCGGGCGCCCCGGCGACGTCGCGGTCGGGTACGGCGCGGGCGTCGCGCTGGAGGCCGTCGTGGTGTGGGCGATCCTGTCGCAGGGTGAGGAGGGCCGCTGGCGGCTGCGCCACGACGCCGACCTGCGTCGCTACGTCGTGGCGTGCCTCGCGGGGGCGGCTGTCGGTGCCTCGACGGGTGCGCTCACCTCGGCGGTCACCGGCTTCGGTGACCCGGCCCTGGTGGCCCTGGCGCTCGCCGTCTCGCACCTCGGGTCCCAGCTCGTGCTGACCCCGATGTGGTCGCGGCTGCCCGACCACGAGGCCATCGCCGGTCGCGGTGAGCGCGTGCTGCAGTGGGCGGCGGTGGTGACCGTCGCCCCCGCCGTGTTCGTGCCCACCGACCTCCCGTCGGTCGTCTTCCTCGTCGTGCCGGTGCTGGCCTGGAGCGCCCTGCGGCTGCGCGCTCCCGAGGCCCTCGCCCAGCTGGTGGCGGTGCTGGCCTTCGCGGTGCTCATGAGTGCCTCCGGTCGTGGCCCCTTCACCGACGCACCCGGCCGCTTCGACCTCGACCCCGACCTGCGCGGCGTGCTGCTCTCGGCCTTCATCGCGACCTGCGCGCTGATCGTCGTGCCGCTGCTGCTGCGCGTGGGCGAGCACATCCGCGCCGCCCGCACCGCTGCGGCCGAGCGCGACACCCTGGAGCGGGTCGTGCACAGCGCCTCCGACGCCATCATCGGAGCCGACCTCGAGCGTCGCATCACGCTCTTCAACCCCGGCGCCGAGCAGCTGCTGGGCTACACCGCGGCCGAGGTCATGGGCCGCGACTCCGCCATGCTCCACAGTCCTCACGGGGTGCAGCGCAAGGCGGCCGAGCTCGGGGTGGCCGACGACTTCGACACCGTGGCGGGCAGGATGCTCGAGCCCGGTCAGGCCGGCGCCTACATCGGCTTCGTGCGCAAGGACGGCACGGAGCGCACGCACTCGATGACCCTCGACCGGATCCTCGACGACCGTGGTCGCCCGGTCGGCTACCTGAGCATCTCCGAGGACGTCACCGAGCGGCTCGAGGCCGAGCGGGCGGTGCAGGACGCCCTGGAGCGGCTGCGCGAGGTCGACGCGGTCAAGGACGCCTTCATCTCCAGCGTCAGCCACGAGCTGCGCACCCCCATCACGAGCATCGTGGGCTACCTCGAGATGCTCGAGGAGGGCGACTTCGGCGCCCTGGGGGACGCCCAGCTCCGCGCGGTGCGCCGGGTCATCGGCAACAGCGACCGCCTGCTCGGGCTCGTCGACGACCTGCTCACGCTCTCCACCGTGCAGCACGACGGCCTCGGGATGGCCGAGAAGGTCCTCGACCTGGGCGAGGTGGTGCGCGCCGGCTGCGCCGTGGTGTCGCCCGGGCTGGAGCGCGGCTCGACCGTGCTCGAGGTCGACCTGCCCGAGGAGCCGCTGCCGGTGGTCGGCGACCGCGACCTGCTCGAGCGCGTCGTGATCAACCTCGTCGGCAACGCGGTGAAGTTCACCCCCGACGGCGGCCGGGTGGTCGTGCGCCTCGTGGCGGGCACCGGACCGGGCGAGACCTGTCACGTGCTCACCGTCAGCGACACCGGGATCGGCATCCCCGCCGCCGAGCTCGAGCACCTCTTCACCCGCTTCTTCCGCTCCTCCAACGCCCAGAAGCAGGCCATCCCCGGCAGCGGGCTCGGGCTCTCGATCGCCCACGCCGTCGTCGCCCGCCACGGCGGCCGGATGGAGGTCGACTCGGCGCTCGGCGAGGGCGCGACCTTCACGGTGCACCTCCCGGCCGTCACCTGACGCGAGCCGTTGAATGTTCAACTAGGCGCGGCTAGGATCGGGCCATGCCTGCGATCACCGTCGACGACCTGACCACCCTCGACCGGGTGCGCGGCCCCGGGCTGGGCGACCAGCCGCGGCCGGTGCTCCAGGTGACCACGGCGCCCCAGGGCTACGAGGGCGAGGGCTTCCCCGTGCGCCGCGCCTTCGCCGGCATCGACCTGGCCCGCCTCGACCCGTTCATCATGATGGACCAGATGGGCGAGGTGGAGTACGCGCCGGGCGAGCCGAAGGGCACCGCCTGGCACCCCCACCGCGGCTTCGAGACCGTCACCTACATCATCGACGGCACCTTCGACCACCACGACTCCCACGGTGGCGGCGGCACGATCACCAACGGCGACACCCAGTGGATGACCGCCGGCTCCGGGCTGCTGCACATCGAGGCCCCGCCGGAGTGGCTGGTGCAGTCCGGCGGGCTCTTCCACGGCCTCCAGCTGTGGGTGAACCTGCCCCGCGACGCCAAGATGAGCACCCCGAGGTACCAGGACATCCGCTCCGGGGAGGTGCAGCTGCTGACCTCCGCCGACGCCGGCGCGCTCGTGCGGGTCATCGCCGGCACCGTCGACGGCCACGCCGGGCCGGGGTCGACGTACACGCCGATGGCGCTGGTGCACGCCTCGCTCGAGCCCGGCGCCCGCCTCGACCTGCCCTGGGACGTCGACTTCAACGCGCTCGTCTACGTGCTCAACGGCGACGGCACCGTGGGGGAGGAGGGCCGCCCGCTGCGCACCGGCCAGGCCGCCGTGCTCGGCGCCGGCGACTACTTCACGGTCTCGGCCGCGGGCCGTCAGGAGAGCCGCTCGCCGCGCCTCGACGTGGTCGTGCTCGGCGGTCGCCCGATCCGCGAGCCGCTGGCGTGGGCCGGACCCTTCGTGATGAACACCAAGGCCGAGGTGATGGAGGCCTACCAGGCCTTCCAGCGCGGCAGCTTCGGGCACCCGACGAGCTGAGCGGGCGCCGGCGGGGGCGCTGCTAGGTTCCCCCGCGTGGACGAGCAGGTCGTGCTGGTGACGATGTCGGTGCGCGAGGTGCGCGCCGGCGCGGAGCTGGCCGCGCTCGCCGCCGAGGTCGGCGCGAGCGTCGCCCACCTCCAGCAGGGCGACCCCTCGCCGGCCCGCGAGCTGACCCGCCTCGCCGGCTCCGGCGTACGCCGCGTCGTCGTGGTCGGCGTCGCGACCGGGCCGCTGGCCCCCGGGGCGTCGTGGCTGCGGCGCGTGGTCGCCCACTGGTGGCGCGAGCGGGGCGACGACGCACCGCAGGTGCGCGTCGCCGGCGCGCTGCTGGCCGACCTCGACCCGGCCGCCGGCGCGGGGGAGCGGGTCGCGCGGCTGGTCGCCGCGGCCACGCCGGTGACCGGCGCCGAGGCGGGGCTGACCTCGTCGGCGTGGGAGGAGGTCACCGCCCACCGCCACCAGGTGCTGGTGTGCCGCGGGCCGCGGTGCACCGCGCGCGGCTCCGACGACACCGCCGAGGCGGTGGTGCTGGCCCTGATGGCCCACGGGCTCGGCGACGACGACGTGCTGCTGACCCAGACCGGCTGCCTGCTGCCGTGCAACCACGCCCCGGTGGTCGCGGTGCAGTCCGACGACGTCTGGTACGCCCGCGTCGGTGCCGGCTCCGTCGACCGGATCGTCGCCGAGCACCTGGTCGACGGGCGCCCGGTCGCCGCCCAGCGGCTGGCCCGCCCCGCGCCGCGCGGGATGGCCTAGGCTGCCGCTACACGTCTCGTGGACCCAGGAACCCGGTGCGGCAGCGATGCCCAGTCCGGGGCGGTTCCGCCACTGTGACGCCGTCGCGAGGCCCTGCGCCCCCGACGGCCCAGCCAGATACTGGCCACGGGACTCCGCCACTACCACCGGGGCGAGAACCCCGAGGAGGCCCTCGTGCGCATCGCGCTGCTCTCCACCTCAGACACCGACCTGCTCTCGGCCCGCGCCAGCGGCGCCGACTGGGTCTGGGCCAACCCCGCCCGCCCCGGCCACCAGTCGATGGCCGAGACCATCGAGCGCTGCGACCTCGTCGTGGGCCGGGTGCTGGGCTCCCCGCAGGACCTCTGCTCGGGCTTCGCCCGCATCCGCGCCACCGGCATGCCCGTGGTCGTGCTCGGCGGGGAGCAGCAGCCCAGCGCGGAGCTGATGGAGCAGTCGTCGGTGCCGATCGGGGTGGCCGCGCAGGCCCACCGCTACCTCGCCGAGGGCGGCCCGGACAACCTGGCCCAGCTGCACGCCTTCCTCTCCGACACCGTGCTGCTCACCGGCGAGGGCTTCGAGGCGCCGGCGGCCCTGCCGGAGTGGGGCCTGGCCGAGCGGCCCGCCGACCTGCCCGCCGACCTGCCGCGGGTGGGGATCCTCTACTACCGGGCCCACCAGGCCAGCGGCAACACCGCCTTCGTGCACGCCCTGGCCGACGCCGTCGACGCCACCGGCCGCGCGGTCGGCGTGCCGATCTTCTCCTCCAGCCTGCGCTCGGCCCCCGACGAGCTCTACGCCGCGCTGGGCACCCTCGACGCCCTCGTGGTGACCGTGCTGGCCGCGGGCGGGTCGACCCCGGCCACGGCCAGCGCCGGCGGCGACGACGAGGCGTGGGACGTTGCCCGCATGGCTGCGCTCGACATCCCGATCCTGCAGGGCCTGTGCCTGACCAGCAGCCGCGCGGAGTGGGAGGCCTCCGACGACGGGGTGACCCCGGTGGACTCCGCGACCCAGATCGCGATCCCCGAGTTCGACGGGCGCATCATCACCGCGCCGTTCTCCTTCAAGGAGATCGACGCCGACGGGCTGCCCCGCTACGTCGCCGACGCCGAGCGCTGCGCGCGGGTGGCCGGCATCGCGGTCGGCCACGCCCGGCTGCGACGCGTGCCGCCCGCCGAGCGGCGGGTGGCGCTGATGCTCTCGGCGTACCCCACCAAGCACAGCCGGGTCGGCAACGCCGTGGGCCTCGACACCCCGGTCTCGACCGTGCGGCTGCTGCGGCGCATGCGCGAGGAGGGCTACGACCTCGGCCCGGCCGGCGCGGTCCCGGGGCTCGACCTCGACGACGACACCGAGGCGGGCGACGCGCTGATCCACGCCCTCATCGACGCCGGCGGGCAGGACGAGGAGTGGCTGACCCACGCCCAGCTCACCGACGCCCACGTGCGGATCACGAAGCAGCAGTACGACGGCTGGACCGTCGACCTGCCCGCCGCGCTGCGCGACGACGTCGTGGCGACCTGGGGGGAGTCGCCCGGCGAGCTCTTCGTCAACGACGCCGGCGAGATCGTGCTGGCCACGATCCAGGCCGGCAACGTCGTGCTGCTCATCCAGCCCCCGCGCGGCTTCGGGGAGAACCCCGTCGCGATCTACCACGACCCCGACATGGCGCCCTCGCACCACTACCTCGCGGCCTACCGCTGGGTCGGCGGCGACGTGGAGACCGGCGGCTTCGGCGCCCACGCGGTGGTGCACCTGGGCAAGCACGGCTCGATGGAGTGGCTGCCGGGCAAGAACGCCGCGCTGTCGGCGAGCTGCGCCACCGACCAGGCCATCGCCGACCTGCCGCTGATCTACCCCTTCCTGGTCAACGACCCCGGCGAGGGCGCCCAGGCCAAGCGCCGCGCCCACGCCACGATCGTGGACCACCTCATCCCGCCGATGGCGCGTGCGGAGACCTACGGCGACATCGCCCGCCTCGAGCAGCTGCTCGACGAGCACGCCAACATCGCGGCGATGGACCCCGCCAAGCTGCCCGCCGTGCGCGGGGAGATCTGGCAGCTCATGCACGCCGCGGAGATGCACCGCGACCTCGGGCTCGACGAGCGCCCCGACGACGAGGAGTTCGACGACTTCCTGCTCCACGTCGACGGCTGGCTGTGCGAGATCAAGGACGCCCAGATCCGCGACGGGCTGCACGTGCTGGGCCAGGCGCCCGACGGCGAGGCCCGGGTCAACCTGGTGCTGGCCATCCTGCGCGCCTCCCAGGTCTGGGGCGGCGAGACCGCGTCGGTGCCGGGGCTGCGCGCGGCGCTGGGCCTCAAGGAGGGCGCGGAGGCGACCACGGTCATCGACGGCGTCGAGGAGCGGGCCCGCGCGCTCGTGCAGGGCATGGAGGCCGCCGGCTGGGACCCCGCCGCCGCGGCGGGGCTGCACGACGACCCCGAGGTGCAGCGGGTGCTGGCCTTCGCCGCGACCCAGGTCGTCCCGCGCCTGGCCCGCACCACCGACGAGCTCGACGCGGTGCTCCACGCCCTCGACGGCGGCTTCGTGCCGGCCGGCCCCTCGGGCTCGCCACTGCGCGGGCTGGTCAACGTGCTCCCGACGGGGCGCAACTTCTACACCGTCGACCCCCGCGCCGTGCCCTCGCGGCTGGCCTGGCAGACCGGGCTGGCCATGGCCGAGTCGCTCGTGCAGCGCTACCTCGACGACACCGGCGACTACCCCGCCTCGGTGGGGCTCTCGGTGTGGGGCACCAGCGCGATGCGCACCTCCGGCGACGACGTCGCGGAGGTCCTGGCCCTGCTCGGCGTGCGTCCGTCGTGGGACGAGGCCTCGCGGCGCGTCAACGACCTGACGGTCGTGCCGCTGGAGGAGCTGGGCCGCCCGCGCATCGACGTCACGGTGCGGATCTCCGGCTTCTTCCGCGACGCCTTCCCCCACGTCGTGGCCATGCTCGACGACGCCGTGCGCCTCGTCGCCGGCCTCGAGGAGCCGCACGCCAGCAACTACGTGCGCGCCCACGCCCAGGCCGACCTCGCCGAGCACGGCGACGAGCGCCGGGCCACCACCCGGATCTTCGGCTCCAAGCCGGGCTCCTACGGCGCCGGCATCCTGCAGCTGGTGGAGTCGGGCACCTGGCGCGACGACGCCGACCTGGCCGAGGTGTACACCGCCTGGGGCGGCTTCGCCTACGGCCGCGACCTCGACGGCGCCGCGGCCGCCGACGACATGCGGGCCAACTACCGCCGGATCAAGGTCGCGGCGAAGAACATCGACACCCGCGAGCACGACATCGCCGACAGCGACGACTACTACCAGTACCACGGCGGCATGGTCGCCACCGTGCGTGCGCTGACCGGCGCCGCGCCGCAGGCCTACGTCGGCGACTCCACCACGCCCGACGCCGTGCGCACCCGCACGCTGCAGGAGGAGACCAACCGGGTCTTCCGCGCCCGCGTGGTCAACCCGCGCTGGATCTCCGCGATGCAGCGCCACGGCTACAAGGGCGCCTTCGAGCTGGCCGCCACCGTCGACTACCTCTTCGGCTTCGACGCCACGACCGGCGTCGTGCACGACTGGATGTACGACACCCTGGCCCAGGAGTACGTGCTCGACGAGACCAACCAGGAGTTCATGCGCCGCTCCAACCCCTGGGCGCTGCGCGGCATCGTGGAGAAGCTCCACGAGGCGCGCGACCGCGGCCTGTGGGCCGAGCCCGACCCCGAGGTGCTGGCCGCGATGCAGGAGGTCTACCTCGACCTGGAGGGCGACCTCGAGGACCGGGCCGAGGACCGGGCCGAGGACCGGGCGTGAAGCGGGTCCGGGTGATCGGGGTGGGGCCGGGCGACCCCGACCAGGTCACGCTGGAGGCGGTGCGGGCGATGCGGGAGTCGGCGTACTTCGTGGTCTCCGACAAGTCCGCCGCGCTGACCTCCGAGCGCGGCGGCATGCCCGACCCGCTGGTCGTGGCGCGCGAGCGGCTGCTCGACCGCCACCTCGACGCCGCCCCCGTCGTCGTGCGCATCGAGGACCCCTCGCGCGAGCGGCGCCCGGAGCGCACCGGCACCCAGGAGGAGTACGACGCGGCCGTCGAGGCCTGGCACGACGCGCGGGCCCGCGCCTACGAGGACGCCCTGCGCGGCCACGACGGCGACGCGGGCTTCCTGGTCTGGGGCGACCCCGCCTTCTACGACTCCACGATCCGCGTGCTCGAGCGGGTGGGCCGCCGGCTGCCGCTGGAGGTCAGCGTCGTGCCGGGGATCTCCTCGGTGCAGCTGCTGGCCGCGCGACACCGCCTCGTGCTGCACGAGGTGGGCCAGGCCCTCCACGTCACGACACGGCGCCGGCTGGCCGAGGCCGTGCTGCCCCCGCCGCACGGGCAGGGCCAGGACAACGTCGTGGTCATGCTCAACCGCGTCGTCGACCTCACCGGGCCCGGGCTCGACCTGGGCGACTGGTCGATCTGGTGGGGCGGCAACCTCGGCACGCCGAGCGAGGAGCTCGTGGCCGGTCGGGTGCGCGACGTCGTGGCCGAGGTGGAGGCCGCCCGCGCGCGGTGCAAGGAGACGGCCGGCTGGGTGATGGACATCTACCTGCTGCGCGCCCCGGAGCCGGCGGCGTGAGCGGTCTGCTCGTCGCCGGGACGACCTCCGACGCGGGCAAGAGCGTGGTGACCACCGGGCTGTGCCGGGCGCTGGCCCGCCGCGGGCTGCGCGTGGCGCCCTACAAGGCGCAGAACATGTCCAACAACTCCATGGTCACCCGCGACGGTCTGGAGATGGGGCGGGCGCAGTGGGTGCAGGCCCTGGCCGCGCGCACCGAGCCCGAGGTGGCCATGAACCCGGTGCTGCTCAAGCCCGGCTCCGAGCGGCGCAGCCACGTGGTCGTGATGGGCCGCCCGGCCGGCGAGGTCTCGGCGCGCGACTTCGTCGACGGCCGGCGCCACCTGGCCGCCGCCGCGCACGCGGCCTACGACGACCTGGCCGGCCGCGTCGACGTGGTCGTCGCCGAGGGCGCGGGCAGCCCCGCGGAGATCAACCTGCGCGCCGGCGACTACGTCAACATGGGCCTCGCGCGCCACGCCGGCCTGCCCACGGTGGTGGTGGGCGACATCGACCGCGGCGGGGTCTTCGCGGCCTTCCTCGGCACGGTCGCCCTGCTCCCGCCGGGCGACCAGGCCCTGGTGGCCGGTTTCGTGGTCAACAAGTTCCGCGGCGACGTCTCGCTCCTCGCGCCGGGCCTCGACCAGCTGGCCGCCGCGACCGGGCGGCGCACCTTCGGCGTGCTGCCCTGGAGCCCCGACCTGTGGCTCGACGGCGAGGACGCCCTCGACCTCGAGGCGCGCCGCGAGCGCTCCGGGCGCTCCGGGGGCGACCGGGCGGTGGTCGCGGTCGTGCGCTTCCCGCGGATCAGCAACGTCACCGACGCCGACGCGCTCGACCTCGAGCCGGGCCTCGACGTGCGCTTCGTGACCACCCCGCAGGGCCTGGCCGACGCCGACCTGGTCGTGCTGCCCGGCACCCGCGCGACCCTGGCCGACCTGGCCTGGCTGCGCGAGCGCGGCCTCGACCGCGCCGTGCTCGACCACGCCGCGGCCGGGCGCCCGGTGCTCGGCATCTGCGGCGGCTGCCAGGTGCTCGGTCGGCGCATCGCCGACCCGCACGGCGTGGAGGGGGACCCCGGCGCCGAGGTCGAGGGGCTCGGCCTGCTCGACCTCGAGACCGTCTTCGGCCCCGACAAGGTGCTGCGCACCCACGAGCCGGCGGGCTACGAGATCCACCACGGCCGCACCACCGGCGAGCGGGTCGCCGGCGCCGTGACCGGCACGATGGTGCACGGCCGGCTCGAGGACGACGCCCACCGCGCGGCCTACCTGCGCGAGGCCCTCGGCGTCACCTCCACCGCCTCCTTCCCGGCCGCCCGCGAGCGGCGCCTCGACCTGCTCGGCGACCTCGTCGAGGAGCACCTCGACGTCGACGCCCTGCTCGACCTCGCGACGCACGGCGCCCCGGCGGGGCTGCCCGTGCTGGCGCCCGGGGCGCCGGAGCCGGCGGGGACCCACGCGTGAGGGTGCTGGTGCTCGGCGGCACGGCCGAGGCGCGCGCCCTGGCGGCGGCGCTGGTCACCGAGGGCGTCGAGGTGGTCTCCTCGCTGGCCGGGCGGGTCGCCCGTCCGGCGCTGCCGGTGGGTGAGGTGCGCGTCGGCGGCTTCGGCGGGCCGGAGGGCCTGCGCGAGCACGCCCGCGGCTACGACGCCGTCGTCGACGCCACGCACCCCTTCGCCGCGCGGATCTCCCACAGCGCCGCCGGCGTCGACGTGCCGCTGCTGCGGCTGGCCCGGCCCGGCTGGTCCGACGCCCCGGGGGCCGGGGCCTGGCACTGGGTGGAGGGCCACGACGAGGCCGCCGCACTGACCGCGCGGCTGGGCCGGCGCCCGTTCCTCACCGTGGGCCGCCAAGAGCTCGGCCGGTTCACCGGCCCGCTGCAAGCCCATGCGGTGCTCGCCCGGGTCGTCGACGAGCCCGAGCTCGCCCTGCCCGAGGCGTGGACGCTGCTGCGCAGCCGCGGGCCCTACACCCTCGCCGGCGAGCGGGCGCTGGTCGAGGAGCACCGCGCCGACGTCCTGGTGACCAAGGACTCCGGAGGGGTCCACACCTGGCCCAAGCTGGAGGCCGCCGCCGCGGGCGGCCTGGCGGTGGTCGTCGTACGCCGCCCGGCGGAGCCGGCCGGGGTCGCGACGGTCAGCGACGTCGCGGCCGCGTGCGCCTGGCTGCGAGCGGTGCGAGCGTGAGGAGCGCGCCGAGGCCCACCCGCGCGGCGAGCGCGCGGGCGCGGGGCAGGTC